>USSA01000007.1 GCA_900557255.1 uncultured Prevotella sp. | reverse complement strand
ATGACCACACTGGTCATGCTGGATTCAAACTATGCCCTTTTTTAAAGTGGGCTCATAGTTGCAGTTTGGTATCCATAACATTCTATTGTCAACTTGTCACCGACAGCTGCAGGAATTGGTATTTTATACTGCCCTTTATTATCCAACCAGGAATCAGAACCTTTGTTAGCATCTACCACATATTCGTAAGAACTGCCATTTTTATTTACATAAGCCTTTAACCCTTTCAAAGGGCTTGGGTATCCACCAAACAATGTTGTCTTTAAGCTACTCTCTACTATTACATTATACATCCGAGTTTGCTTTTGGGAATACTTTTGACCAGTAGCATTATTAGGTTTAGCCAAAGTAAGTATATACGTTTTTCCACTTTCCAGCTTTCCTATTCCATAATCATAGAAATTTATCATGATTGGCGTATAGTCTTTATGCGAAATACGTAACATAGAATTACCTTGTGGCATATATACCCAATATTCCCCTAACTTCGGTATCACATTTCCCATGACATTACCCTCAAACTGTACTCCATCAAGAGCTATTCCGACCTTTATCAAAGCACAATTTCTATCATTTTCATCTAGCCTTGCAGGAGTTACTGCCGATAAGTCACCCTCAGAAATGGCGAAAGATTCAACCTTCAGCTTTTGAGCAAAGCTTGATGGTATTAAGAATAAAAATAAAATAATTATCAACAAATATCGTCTCATAAGTCTTTATTTTAAATTATTCAGAAAGGGCTAAGCGAAACCCAACGGATGCATCTTTATAATTAGATTCTGCAAACATACGATAAGATAAATAGCAAATCCTAATATCAAAAAAATAGTTTCCACCACGAAGTACGTGCTTAGTACCAGCAGAAGAGCCAAGAGGATTAATTTGAGAATCATTCTGATATTGTCCCCACAAATCTTGACACCACTCCGAAACATTCCCTCCCATATCAAAAATACCTAATTCGTTCGCCTGTTTAGTGCCAACAGGATGTCTTTTATTTGAACTATTACCATCATACCAAGCTACATCCAAAACATTATTACTCCCACTATAAAGGTATCTTTTACTTTTTTTGCCTCCACGAGCAGCATATTCCCATTCCGCTTCGGTTGGTAAACGAAATTTTAATCCTGTTATTTTATTCAGTTTTTCAATAAACTCTTGACAATCATTCCAACTTACATAATTTTTGGGTAACAGGTCTCCATCATTTGTTGAATGTTTACTATCCATCACTACATTCCATAAAGCTTGTGTCACTTCATATTTACCTATATAATAATCTTCTGTCAACAAAACCTCATGTGCAGGAAGTTCAATTTTATAAGGTTCTTTTACCTCTTTTGTTGCCCCCATCATAAACGTACCAGCCTCAACCTTTATCATCTCTATGTTAATGCCATCTTTTACTGGAATTGAAATAGAATTTGCCGTTTCAGATTCTTTCTTTTTATTCTCTATTAAAGTTATTTGTTCTTTATGTCCTGCGGTTAGTTCTACTTGCTTAGATTGCCACCCAACATATAATACAGTTATAGTTACTGTTGGTGATTTAGCATCAATAAAGAAGTTTCCTTCCATATCTGTTATCGCCCAATTGTCCGTCCCATTTTCTTTAATTGCGGCACCAATAATTGGCTCACCATTAACATCTACAACCTTGCCAAAGAATTTTACATTTTGCGAATTGACAGAATTTTGATTTGTAGCTTCCTTACCCATTGTAGATGCAAGAGCAGTTTTTGCTTCTTTTGACAATGTTATCTGAAGATTACTTGGAGCAGAAGCCTTCAATTTCACCATACCCTCCTCAGATTCATAGCCGTCACAAAATACAACAAAAGAATGCTGACCTATAGGAAAATTTGCCATTGCGACTCCATCACTACCCTTTATTCGTTTATTATCCACTAGAACCGTAGCTTCTATTGGAGTATATTTAATCGTAAGAGTTTGTGTTTGGCTGGATTGAATTCCACCGGAAACAGTTAGCATTAATTCATAAGTTCTATTACTCTCCAACTTCTCCATGCTATAGTTTGCAAATGTAACAATTATCGGAGGATAATATGGATGCTTAACTTTCAGCATACGGCTGCCTTGTGGCATATATACCCAATATTCACCCACATTATTTACAACCTGCCCTACAACATTCCCTTCAAATTGCACACCTTGCAATCCAATGCCTACTTTCACCAATGCACAATTCTTGTCGTTCAAATCTTTGCGAGATTGAATTTGGGCAGAAAGGTCGCTTTCTGCAATTCCAAAGGATTTTACATGTAATTCCTGTGAACAAACCGAAATGGAAAAAAGCAATAATACAAAGAATGTAAATGCTTTCATTATTTTCCCTACTATAAAAGTAATATATTTCATTCTTTAGCTAAACATTTTTACTAACAAACAACATACAAAGAAAAACAAAGCCACGATTAGGCAAAGTATCTTTGCGAACCAAAGTCCCCATTCTACTTTTATTATCGCTTTCGGAAAATCTGTTGCAACATATTCAGTTCTTTTAGGACTGGCCACATATGATAATGGCTTTTTAAGCCTGTAACTTGCATACAATAGATTCACAATAACATTCAGAATCAAATGAGTAAGTTCCAAAAGTATAACCAACAAGCAAGATATTATTATGACTTGTGCATAATGATTATGCAACAACTCATCCAACTTATACTCACCTTTTTCAACCAATAGCCAAATCAGTCCTAACCCTGTAATTGCCAAATATCTAATATAAGTCGATATTCTGTCAGAAAACAAGACCGCATTTTTCATACGTTCGTTATATTTTTTCCGAATATCTTGAATATTATTTATCATTTGCATATTGCACCCCTACCCCTTATCGTTACAATTGGCAAGAACTCTAAGGAACAATAATAACCCCTTTACATTTTACATTATCTTTCAAAGAATCCATTGGGACTTTACCACTTTCATCTTCATCACCACGACTTTGTAGTTTTTCCCGACTATAACGCACTTTTTCCAAAGCATGGCCAAAGTCGTTATTTCTAAACTGATGCAGAGTCAATGCTTTAATTCTTTTTCTAGAAACAGGCTGAAATTTATAATTATGTCTCATCTTTGCTTTTTAATAGTCTCTCATAACTTATATTTTTCAAACATCTTAAATTCTAATCCCTTATTATTCTGTGAGAACCAAACGAAAGCCAATGCCTTCAGACTTTACAATCCCCCCCGTTGCATCACGGCTCTTCACACTACAATATAGGCTACCTACAGCTACAAGCCACTGCCAATTGCCACCTCGCAAAACTCGTCTTGCTCCATCCACTGGACCTTTGGGGTCTACAGACGCAGAACTAGAATAATTACCATACCAATCCTCACACCATTCACTTACATTGCCTGACATATCATAAAGGCCTAATTCATTCGGTCGTTTCATTCCTACTTCATGAACATTTCCATCTTTCCAAGCTATATCGTCAAATATATTACTACCACTATACACATAACCCTTACTATTTTTTCCGCCAATAGCAGCATATTCCCACTCTGCTTCTGTTGGAAGACGAAACTGGCGGTTTGTAATCTCATTGAGTTTTGAGATAAATTTTTGGCAATCATTCCAACTTACCATTTCTACAGGATATTTTGCGTTTCTATTCTTGGAAGGGTTAGACCCCATTATCACTTGCCACAAGGCCTGAGTTACCTCATATTTTCCAATATAGTAGTTTCTTGTCAATGTTACTTTATGAACTGGTTTTTCATTGTCTTCAACATTTCCATCCTTAGAAGTAGCCCCCATCATAAACGTTCCTGCCTCAACTTTCACCATTTCAATACTAATACCGTCCTTTACAGGAATCGTTATCGTATTACCAGAAATTTTACTGGAGCTACTAGCAGAAGTTGGCCTTTGTTGCACTGTTGTTTGAGCTATAGGTTCAGTAGGTTGTACCATATTACCATTCTGATTCAGCACCAACACATAAGTCCTATTACCCTCCAACTTCTCCACGCCAAAATCTGCAAAAGTAACCATGACAGGCAGAAAATTCTTGGTAATCACTTTTATCTGCCGCGAATTCTGAGGCATATAACACCAAGTCTCATTTAGATGTTTCACCAATGGCATGATTACATTGCCCTCTACATTTGCAAGTTCTCCAACAAATTGCACCTTCACCAAAGCACAATTTTTATCATTCAAATCCTTACGAGGTTGCGTTTGAGCTGTGAGGTCATTTTCAGCAATGCCAAAGGATTTTACATGCAATTCCTGAGAACAAACTGAAATGGAGAAAAGTAATAATATGAAGAGAGCAAATACTTTCCTTATTTTTCCTACTATAAAAGTAATACACTTCATTCTTTAACTAAACATTTTTACTAACAAACAACATACAAAGAATAGCAAAGCTACGATTAAGCAAATTATCTTTGCGAACCAAAGGGTCCATTCTATTTTAATTATCGCTTTTGGGAAATTTGTTGCAACATATTGGGTTCATTTAGGATTGGAGACATACGATAAAGGCTTTTTGAGCCTGCAACTTGCATACAATAGATTCACTATCACGTTCAGTATCAGATGAGTTAGTTCCAAAAGAAGAACTAATAAGCAAGAAATTATTATGACTTGTGCATAATAATTATGCAATAACTCATCCAACTCATACTCACCTTTTTCTACCAATAACCAAATCAGCCCTAACCCTGTAATTGACAAATACCTAATATTATCAGAAATTTTACTAGAATATTTGACAGCACGATCAATACGCTCTTTATGTCTTTTTTGATATCCCCAATATTGCTTGTCATTTCAACCTATGATTTTTGCGTAATTCTACTGCCTTTACCGCCCTAATTACCCGTTTATATTTTGCTAAGTTACTTAAAGCCCCCATTGGTACTTTACTTCCACCATCTTCATCACCACGCCCTTGCAGCCTCAGCTTTTGGTAATTCACTCCTTTCAAAGCATGTTCCAAGTCGTATTTTTTAACTTGACGTAGAGGCAATTGCTTATTTGTGTACCTTTTAGCCAATACAATTTTTGAATGTTTTTTCATTGTTTACATTTAATTCAAGACTCATAGACAACATATATACTTTAGAAAATATCTTTATTCGGAGAGGACCAGACGAAATCCTGTTCCGCTGCTATTACGACCATTTGGATGCCCATAGTGACGGGACGAGGAACAACACCATCCACTAAAACTATCACAGGAACCACCACGACGCACACGATACTCTCCATTACTTGCACCTATAGGATTTACCTGAGAAGACTTAGAATATGGACCATACCAATCTTGACACCACTCTTCAACATTACCAGACATATCATAAATTCCCAATTCATTTGCTTGTTTTGCACCTACAGGATGAAGCGCACGACCACTATTATCACCATACCAAGCTACATCAGAGATATTATTGCTTCCACTATACTGATAACCACGACTTTTCTTTCCTCCACGAGCGGCATACTCCCATTCTGCCTCTGTCGGCAAACGGAACTGTCTACCAGTCATACTATTCAATTTATTTATAAACTCCTGACAGTCAATCCAAGTAACGAAATTTACAGGATAATTTTCACCCTCCTTAAAGAAAGAAGGATTATTTCCCATAACAACCTCCCACAAAGATTGAGTTACCTCGTACCTACCTATATAGTAATCGTTGGTCAAAGTTACTCGATGTACAGGTTTCTGATCATTAACTAGATTCTGCAAATCTATTGTTGCTCCCATTACAAACGTACCTGCCTCTATCTTTACCATCTCGATTTTTATATCATTTGTTAAAGGAATGCTGATAACACCATCTCCCGATGATACAGAAGAGGCAGAATCCAAAATAGTTTGTTTCTGTTGAACAACCGCATTCGTTGGTTTTTCTAATGTCAAGACATAAGTAACACCACTTTGTAACTTCCCCAAACCATAGTCAAAGAAATTAATCATCAGAGGAGTATAATCTTTATGAAGGATGCGAAGCATAGAATTTCCTTGGGGCATATATACCCAATACTCTCCTATCTTATGTTCAACCTTTCCCATTAAATTACCATCAAATTGAACATCATCAAGAGTTAAACCAACTTTGATTAATGCACAATTTCTGTCATTCGTATCCAAACGTGGCTGAATTTGGGCAGATATATCCCCTTCTGATACTTTCAAAGATTTCACTATTAATTCTTGCGAGAATGCGACTGAAAATAGAGAAATCTGCATCAAGAGAAAAACAAAGAATCGTTTCATCATATTTTATCTAACAATTGTTTCAATTTTCTCTCCATTTCGATAAAGACCACCATTCTGCACTACCCCATTTTCACAGTAGCCGTCGATATAATCGCCAGCTTGAGGAACAGTAGAGCAACCTGCCACCGCATGGGAACTATGAAATTTCATTCTACCATTGCCATGTGGCTTTCCATTGAGGATACCACCTGTCCACGTAGCATAACCAAGATTTATGGTTCCTGATGTTGCTGTTTCTTTCTTTACAGGCTTTACTGATGGCGGTTCATCATCAGCCCCTTCATGTTTTACCACCTTACCAGTGGTCTTGGCAGGTTGCTCTTCCATATGAGGATTGTCCGTTTTTGGAGTTTCAATATTTTCCTTAGCCGTAAACTTAGCAATATGTACTGTATCTTGTGATACGGAATCCGTTTTAATATCTTGATGAGCGACCTCCGTAGACTTGCCCTTGTCACCGAAATGGTTCTTTGCATACCAACCGATGCCACCTACCAATAAGAGACCTATGACAAGAGCTGCAAACTTTCCGATAGGCTGCGAACTGGCAGAACTAGGAATCACGGGGTCTGTAACAATAGGTCCACTTGCATCCATATCCACATTTCCACCCATCTGCGATTTGCCCTGCTGCAATATATTTTGGAAGTCTAGGATGGTTTGCGGATGACAAAGACTATCCTTCTGCATTCCACAGATGATGGCATCCATCGTATTCTGCGAGATGTTTTCAGGCAAAGCTCGATATATCTTATGAACACTTTGCTCCGAAGCATCGTTTGGTTCCTTGCCTGTTACCATATATACTAAGGTGGCAGCTAGCGAATAAATATCCAACGAAGGCAGAAACTCAGAAACGGATTGCTTCAATTCTATTGGCGAATAGCCCCTGGAATATCCACCAATCCCCTTGTTTCTCTTGGGCTTTCCATTCTCGAAATACACAGCTTGGCCGAAATCTATCAGCATCGGTTTTACCGATGCTCCCTCACTCATCATCATGATGTTATCGGGTTTGATGTCCAAGTGCAAGATATGATGATTATGGAGATAAGAGAGCGCACCAGATATTGAACAGGTGATTTCCTTGGCTTGGCTCTCAGACAAACATCCTCCTTGTTCGGAAACATACTGATAAAGCGATACATTGCCAAGGTATGCCATCACATAATAAACTGTGTTGTTCTGTTCAAACACCTCGTTCACTGGCACGATATTGGTATGTATCAATGAATGAAGGATTTTCGCTTCCTCTTGGAAATCTTGCTTCGCCTGCTTAAATATCTGTTGGTTCTCTTGTGCCACCAGTACATTTCCATGGGCATCCCTAGAACAAATCTTGCCCATAAAGAATTCCTTGATGGTAAACGTCGCAACCTGCGAAATATTGCCCACCATAATCTGAGCCTTGGCTAGATATGTGATGCCAAAACCACCTTGATGTAGTTGCTTATCTATCGTATAGGTCGTTGCTCCCTTCAGTATGGAGCCTATTGCTAATGCATTCTCTATCATAACTTATTTATTTGTAAGACAAAAATGAGTTTTTCCTAAAATGAATTCTTGGTCAAGCTGGATATAAACAGATGTGCCTACTGGTATCATCTTCCCTGAAAGATAAACAGGATTTTTAGAACGATTAACGGTCAAGAGATATTTATAAGAATGTCCCACAGCCTCAACAAGGATTGTTGCTGAGCGATGACTTATGGTTCTATCTCCCTCTATCATGATATCGGAAGGAGAAGACGGATCATACATACCTATCGTATTGGCTCCCAACTGTAAACCATAATACTTATCCTTGTTGTAGAAGTGCCTCTTTTTCTGCAAAAGCCGAGCTACCACGCCCGAAGGAGTTCCACTCGTAGGAATAATAGGGTCTGTTGCAGGATGGGATGATTTTTTTGAGTTTCCATCCGCCCCCATTCGAATTTGTTTCTCGGTGATTTTCACTCCAAACGTATGTCCACATTTAGGATGAGGACATTTCACCTTGACCAAGCCTCCCTGTCCTGGCGAATAAAACTTCACCACTTGTCCACATTTGGGACATTTAGTCGCAATGACTGGTTTCTTATTATCTTCCATCGTCTTTTTTACCAACTCATTAATACATTATTATATAGTGCCTTTGAACTCACTAGTTGAGGATGCTGTCTCTTGTTATGCAGCTGTACATCTTTATGAATATACTTGAAAAGTTCGATGGCGGTAATGTTCTTGTCGCCATCGCTATCCGCCTTCCCACGCAAGCCCTTCATAATACCATTGGTCATCAATCCCGAACCAACCAAAGGACTCTCTGAAGAAGTTTCGCTAGAACGAGAGGATAGATATACGATATACCGAGGATTGCTCTTCATAATGTTTTCCCATGCCTTTTCATTGGCACTGACAAAATTCTTGGAATGCATATTGTTAGCAGCAGTTCCAGAGTAGCAAGCATCAATATAACATACGATATCCTTGGCTGGGCACTGGTCTAACTCTCGGAACAGCTCATTATACGAGAGCATCTGCGAAGAAGTGGATGCATAAGTACAAATGATGTTCTCCATACCATGCCCGCTATAGGAAAATACAATCCTATCATTGGAGGTTGCTATATTTCTTACCTTTCTGATGGCAGCGATGATATTGGCACGAGTAGCATTCTGAGAGGTTAGCAGAACTACAGTCGCTCCCTTCGACTTATATAACGAAGCCAGACTCTTGGCATCCTTGGTAGACTGGGTGAGGTCGTTAGCCGTTCCTTCATAATTAGACACACCAGTAATGATGGCGTATGTTTTCTGTGCAAGCGCAGTTGTTGTCAGCAAAAAAGCAGACAAGCATGTTAGGACTAATCTTTTCATGATGTTTATATGTTTTAAGCGTGAGCCTTGCAACGGCTACACATTTGGTTCTTGAATTCGATTTCCGAAAGAGGCTTCGCACAACAAGGGCAAATCAACTTACCCGAATATTTGCTATTGAAATTCTTCAATTTCGAGTCTTTACCTATATATATGTTGATGAAAGCCTGTAGTATAGTGGTAAACACGGCTGTCACCGCCACTCCATATACCTTCTGATGCAACGGCAACAGCAAGGTGAGCATCAGTCCAATCATCGCCGAGATAAATCCTGGCAAGAACTTCATCATGTTCTTTTTCTGCAATTTGGCATCTATCTCCGTTTTCTCCCTGATTGCCTTGTCATGAATTTCAAGAACATACCGAAACTCCTGTTGATAATTCTTAGGGTCTTCCTCCAAGACATGATGGGCATAGAAAGTGAATCCCATGCTTGTTTGGTCGGCAAGAACGATACGAGTAAACTCGGTAATGTTCACCCTCTTTATCTGGACTAGTTCATCATTCTCATTGATGATGTATGTGCCATTCGTGGAGTTGAGGTCTTCCAAAATCCACTGTCCACTATCCGTAACAGTAATCTTGGCATGTTGCCTACTTACCCTCGAACCATTGATGGCAAACCTCAGGGTTCCCTCTTTTCCAATAATAACTTCTAGCATAATTCATTCTTCTTTATGGTGCTCTTGCTGACCAAATCCTTGTATTTCTTCAACAAAGGCTTTGGAAGTTTGAGCGTTATGGTATTTTTTA
Source organism: uncultured Prevotella sp. (assembly GCA_900557255.1). The sequence goes on along the minus strand of USSA01000007.1, from coordinate 27,056 downwards.
TGCAATCAGACAAAACGAGGTGCTGTTTCAAAACATTTATGTCGTAGAGAAACCACTGATTGATGATTACACTTCTTCCTAATCTCACAAAAGGACTGACTTCTCCATCTGCATACGAAGCCGATACCAAAGTTTCCACCTTAGAAATGCCAAACGACAGAACGGTTGTCATACCACCAATGTAGCATATCTTGGTGTAATTGCCATCAGCCATAATATATGCTATGTTATCAACAAATAGCATGATCATTTCGTCTCGATTGTTGAGACAAATCTTTTTCATAAGCTACACATTATTATATATTACTATTTTATCTTTTCCAGCAACCCTGTCGGCACATACGCCGTACTCACCAAACAAACGCCTTTCACCTCGACAACTACCCTCTGCTGTCCGCCGAGCCTAGCCACCCTACCGACCACCCCCTTAAACTCGCCGCCAGTCACCTTCACCAAGTCGCCACTCTTGAAGTGGCACTGGTCTTCGCTCACCACCTTCACCTTATCTATATCCACACTCGTTACCTTGATGAAATTCATCATGGCAGCATAGGGGATGGTGAGAGGTGGATTCTTGCCCGCCTCATCTTGCTTGAAATGATCATAATAAGGATTGAGGAAATTCAAATCGTCGTTATTGAGTATTTGGGAGATTGTTTCTAGAGTGGCATACACAAAGAGGAAATTAGGCAGGAAAGGCTCTATCTTGAATCGTCGCTTTCCTTTGACAATCTTCGCAACGTGCCGCAAAGGGAGATAGCATTCGGCATCTATTCTATTACCGTCGGGGCTATTTCGTTTGCTCAGAATATAATCGTAGGCTTTCTTCTCACGATGGTAAGTGGCTCGCAACACGTACCATTTCTTCATTGGGTTTGGAGCATATCTTACCGACACCTCATTTTGTGTATTATTGAGGGGGACATCGGAGGTAAGTCCGACGTGGGGAGATACTTTTCTACCTCCATCGGGTGCCACATTAATCAATGTTGACATGGTATTTTCCTAGTTTCTTAGAAAAATCCTCAAAAACGAACGGACACAAAAAGAGCGCGGAGCCAGTCTGCTGCCCGTCCCACGCTATTAAGGCCTTCGCATTGCCCTGTCTGTCGAAACGAACAACGCTGATACAACGCCAATACAACGTCAAATCTCATGCAACATTCAAAATGGCAAGAAATTGTGCGTAAATGCTAATATATACAGCATATAGCAGGTATTTAACAAAGTATGTATTTTGTTATTTGTTTGTTACTTTACCATTTGAGTTTATAATTTATCATAGTTAATGGTTCGTAATTGGTTCTTGTTTTGGGTAACAAATCCAATTATTTTTCGTATCTTTGCACCGTGAGTAACAAATCTCACAAAATGACAATAAGTAGAATAAATAACAAAGTAACATGAGAAGTAACAATGAACCAGTGCGCATACGCTACAAGGATTTGGCGAATGGCACAAAGTCGATTTATCTCGACACTTACAAAAGTGGAAAGAGGTCGTATGAGTTCTTGAAGCTTTATCTACTTCCTGAGGATGATGACAAGGCTAAGGCTGTCAATGCCGAGACCTTGCAGAAGGCAGAAGCTATCAAGAACCAACGAGTGCAAGAAATCCTGTCTGGAAAGTTGAAAACAGTGAAGGCTTCCTTGGAGCATCCTGCTTCTACAACAACTTCAAGCAAGAAGACTGCACGAGTAAGCAAGAAGGAGAAAGTCGGAAGTGCTAAAACTGGCAAAAGTGCCAATGGAAAGGAAAGTGAGGTAAACGAAGTCGTCGGAGCTGTTTCTGGCAGAGAAGGACACCAATGGAAGTTTATTGACGATGACGGTGAGGACAGAGCCATAGACGGAACAATCAAAAAACATAGAGGCAGACCCAACAAGCGTGAAGCTGTCACTCTTCGTTTCAAGAACCTTGCCAACGGCAGCAAGTCGCTCTACTTCGACATATATTATAATGGCGAGCGCAAGTACGAGTTTCTGAAGCTCTATATCAATCCAGAGATTACCGAAGCAGACAAGCAGAATAATGCCTTGGTCATGGAGACGGCAGAGCGTCTGAAAGAACGCAAGATGCGAGAGGTCGTCAATGGAGAGACTTTCACAGATCCTTCTGACGAGCTGAACCAAGTGGAGAAAATCGAGGAATACACCAGTTCAGTGATAGTCCGTAGTCGCAAGATGCGCAACGGAGACCGTTCTCTCTTCCTTGATATATATTATGGTAAGGGTGAACGTGCCTATGAGTCAGTTGGTCTTTATCTTCGTAAGGATGACAGCGAGGAGAAACACAAGGAAATCTGGAAAGAAGCTGAGAAAAAGGCCAAAGAACGCATGAAGGCATTGAAGGACGGAACCTTTGAGAAGCGTGTCGGCAGAAGAGGCTACAAACCACATGGGGAAGATCCCGATGCCAACGTGGACAAATACAAGGAGTATCTTGCCACCAAAAAGGTAAAGACGGAGATTGCCGTTGCCGAGACTGAGCGCAAGAGAAATTCCAAGACCAAGGAACCTGTGAGAATCCGCTTCAAGGAACTTGCCAACGGAAACAAGTCGGTCTATCTATCCATCAATGTCAACGGTCGCCGCACCTACGACTATCTGCGCCTTTATCTCATTCCAGAGGTTGATGCAGCTGCCAAGGAGCAGAACAAGCAGACGATGCAAGCGGTGTATGCCATCAAGGCACAACGCATCATGAGCATCACCAACGGTATCGCAGGGCTCAAAGACAAGTCGAGAATCAAAATGCGACTTGTGGATTGGTTGGAGATATTCCGTGACGCACAAGTGGAGCGAGGAAGACAATCTGCCAGAAACTGGGTAAACAGCGTGCTGAATGCAGTGAGAGAACATTCGCCAAACGTGACACTCGCAGAGATGACCAAGGAATACTGCAATGGTTTCATGGTGTTCTTGTTGAATGACTATATCACCTACAAGCACACCCATCCGTCCAAATCCACAGTGATGAACTATCTCAAATGCCTCAAAGCTGCCTTCAACATGGCTATTGAGGAAGAGATAATGGACGACAATCCCGTATTGCGTCTTCGCATGGATGTTCTGAAAGGTGGCGGCACCAAGCGAGAGTATCTGACCGTTGACGAGGTGAAAAGACTGATTGACACCCCTTGCAAGCGTGAGGATATCAAGGCGGCGTTTCTGTTTTCATGCTTCTGCGGACTTCGTATCAGTGACGTGAAGAGTTTGAAGTGGAAGAACATCATCACCGAGGGTGACAAGACACGAGTTGAGATATTGCAGTACAAGACCAAGCAGCCTCTCTATCTTCCTCTCAACAAGCAAGCCCTTCGTTGGATGCCTGAGCGTGGATCTGCAAGTGACGAGGACAATGTGTTTCCAACACTGCCAAGCAAGAACTACGACTGTATCCCGGAATGGAGCCGTGCGGCAGGCATCAGCAAGCATGTGACCTACCATGTCTCAAGACACACGTTCGCCACGATGGAGCTGACCATGGGCGCAGACCTATACACTACAAGCAAACTTCTCGGTCATACGGAGGTGCGCACGACACAAATTTACGCAAAAATCATCAACAAGAAAAAAGACGAGGCTGTCTCTCTGTTGGACAGTGCGTTCGAAGAATAAAAATGGAACATAACAATACATCAAAAAAACAAGGACGAGACGACTCCTCGTTCTCTCTTTTTACCCCAATGCAATGAATGCACCTTCGCTAACGGTGCAAGTGGCGTTTGCGGTACCAACAAACTATGGCTGTTCTTCAAGGAAGCCCACGAGTGCTATCAGACGGAAGTTATAGGATGTGGTAAACTGTATCACCGCTACAAAAAGGACTTTCTCAACAGCCATTCCTATACGGACTGCCAGTATGCGGCAGGCAAGAATGAGCACAAGAAGAACTTCTACATCATGGAGGAGTTTCTTGAAGAACGTGAGGACTTGGTAGTCATATTCTTTACCAAAGTGGATTTCGAGTATCATGACTACAAGGCTCTTCATCACAAGTTCAACACCACAGAGCCACCTCCAAATGGTCAGTATCTCCATGGTAAACCACCGTCAATATTACAAACAGCACAAGACACCAAACCGAAACAGGACTTTCAATGTTACTTTGATTCTACTCAGTTGAACCTCATTGCGCGCCATGCCAATGAGGTTCATTTGTTCTCGGCCGATGTGTCGGAAGAGGATGTGCGAAAACTCTTCTCGTGCCAAGTCAGCAAGCAGCTAAAGGCGAGAAGTAACAGACGTGTGGCTTTCTTCTTTGACATGCTCTGCAGCAAGAACTTAATCTGCAAGCAATGGCAATCGGTCATTGCAAAGCATAAACTCATCCTGTCTTCATCAACAGACAAGCCACTTACGACAACCAAGCTGTCCTCAGCAACCAGTGATGCCAAAGGTACCAACGCCAGTATCTATGAGGCTATCCGTAAGAAAGTGCAAGAAATAGCAGATTGCGGTAAAAATGACAGCAAGGACATCATCTGACAGACGATAACCTTGACAGTTGGCTTGATAGTCGGTTGACAGTCAAGCGCACTTCCATTCGATTGGGCAGAAATGCCCTTACCTTTGCCCTCCGTAATCAGAAACCTGGTTATGGAGGGCGACCTCGTTATGTGTAACGATAAATAAAATAACGACAATGATTGGACAGACAACAAATCAGGCAAACAATCCGCCAAAGGATGGTGCTATCCTACCGCCAACGGTAGAAGCGGAGGAACATAAGTTGACAGAACAGGAACTGGCAGATATGACACCAATGAGACTTGCCGAGCGCATTCAACAGATGGAAGAAGCATTCAAGCTGCTTGGACCAGTAGAGGATGTATTGAACCGCATCAAGTGCTTGGAGAAATGGCTCTTTGCAGGAAAAGACGTGCTCACCCTTGACGAGGCAAGCGTATTCCTTGACGCTTCAAAGAGTCAGCTTTACAAGCTGACACGCACATTTGCCATTCCCCATTACAAGCCAAACGGCAAGACCATCTATTTCAGCAAGGAAGAACTTGTGGAATGGATCAAGAAGCATCCAGTGAAGACAAAGGATGTGTATGAACAGGATGCCATACGCTATGTGATGAACAAACCCTTGAAGAGCAGATGATGATGGAAGACAACATGAACGACATGAACCTCTTTGATGGTGCAACAGATAACACTGATTTGTTGGAGAAGCTACTGAAAGCATCGCTTATCCATGCGGATGAGACCTACCAGACACCGCCACAGATAATATGGGTGGACAACTCGACCATAGCCACGCTTGGCAACTTCAGTGCCTCCACAGGCAAGGCGAAAAGCCGAAAGACATTCAACGTGTCCGCTTTGGTAGCTGCCTCGCTTGCTAACGGAAAGGTGCTGCAATATACGGCAAAACTACCCGATGACAAGCGTAAGATACTCTACGTTGATACGGAGCAGAGCCGTTTTCACTGCCACAGCGTGATGCAGCGCATCCTCCGGCTTGCAGGATTGCCCGACAACATGAACAGCGAGAACCTTGTGTTCTTCGGACTGCGAGAGTACAGTCCCAACCTCAGACTGCGGTTGATAGAATATGCCTTGCAGACACAAAAGGGTTTTGGCTTGGTCATCATTGACGGCATAAGGGACTTGATGCTCGACATCAACAATCCGAGCGAGTCTGTCCATATCATCAACAAACTGATGCAGTGGTCAAGCCGTTATGACCTGCACATCCATTGCGTCTTGCACCTAAATAAGGGTGATGACAATGTAAGAGGTCACATAGGCACGGAACTCAGCAACAAGGCAGAGACGGTACTGGTGATTAGCAAGAGCAATTCGATGGCGAATGTGAGTGAAGTGAAACCGCTCAATATCCGAGACAAGGACTTTGTCCCTTTTGCGTTCCAAATAAATAAGGAGGGATTGCCAGAGATTGCCAAGGACTATGTGGTTGACTCCACCACAGCCAAACAGCCGAAGATGACAATAGCCGACATTACCGATGAGCAGCATGACAAGGCACTTGGAATGGCTTTCGGCAAGAAAGTGGTGCCAGGCTATGAGAATGTGATAAACGCATTGACGAAAGGATATACAGCTATTGGTTTTGCCAGAGGTAGAACAGTGATGTCAAAGTTGCTGACCTTCCTATTGAAGAGCAAACTGGTGGTGAAGTGTGGCAACAACGAGTATTGCAGGGTGAAGGATTATCCTTCTCTTCCGCTGCTTGAAGAGCAGGAGATGAAGAAGTGAGGATGAAGCGAAAATCACTTCAAAAACCACTTCATTCACCTCGGTGTATATATAATAGTAGAACGGACGGATTTTGTGAAGTGGCATCATATATAACTACATAGACATACGACAAAATGACTTCACAAAACCGTTCATTCACTCTGGTGTATATATAATAAGCGCACGAATGAACAAAAAAATGAATGAAAGATGAACATACAACAAGCAAAGGAAATCAAACTCACGGACTATCTGAGCGCATTGGGACATCAGCCCAAACGATGCTGCAAGTCCACCTCTTATTATCTGTCGCCATTGCATGCGGAGACAAAGCCATCGTTCAAGGTGAACTTCAGCCGAAACCAATGGTATGACTTTGCTCTTGGCAAGGGTGGTAATATCATAGCTCTTGCTCAACTTCTCTACAATACGGATGATGTGGGTACTGCATTGCAGCATATAGCAGAGGACATGAACAATCCAAAGTCCACAATGGCAAAACTACCCATACCGACACAAGTAGAGACAGACAAGATGGACAAGGTACACATCCAAGACCTGTCCTACCCTGTGCTTTTGTCGTATCTGCGTTCACGCCATGTGGATGCGGACATAGGTAAACGCTATTGCAAGGAGATTTGGTACACGTTCAAGGGCAAGCGGTATTTCGGCATAGCCTTCCCGAACATCAGGGAGGGTTATGAATTGCGCAATCCATACTATAAAGGTTGCTTGGGAGAAAAAGACATATCCTTGATACATTCACAGCAAGTTGGAGTGCAGGACAGATGCTGCATCTTCGAGGGGTTTATGGACTTTTTGTCGTACAAGACTTTGGAAAAGCGAGGCGACAATGTGATTTGCATACAAGAGCCATGTGATTATATTGTACTGAACTCCATCAGTAGCCTTGGGAAATGCATGGAACGATTGGCGTGCTACACTGCTATCCATTGTTATCTTGATAATGACCAAGCAGGAACGATGGCTGCCCATTCTATCTTGGAGCGTTATCAAAACAAGTCAATCAACGAAGCTATACGATATGCAGAATACAAGGATGTCAATGATTATCTGATAGGCAGGAAATCCATAAATATAGCTGTAGAATAGCAAATATGATAGTTTTGAACGGATAAAACAAATATTCTCCGTAGGAAACTATCGTTTTTGAAAATAAAATCGTATCTTTGCACCGATGAATAAATAATAATAAGGTGACGATATGAATAAAATCATACACAAGGCAACCTCACAAGGGGGCATCATAACTACAGCAGAGTTCTCAAAGCAATCCGATTATCTGAAGATTGTTAGAGCCAAGGAACGTGGAGAACTTATTCGGGTTCGCCATGGGGTCTATGCTGTTCCTGACGCTCTTTTCAATACGATGATAGATATTGAACGAATCGTTCCCAATGGAATTGTATGCCTGTACAACGCTTGGGCATATCATCAGCTCTCCACTGTTGTTCCACCTTCCTTTTGTGTTGCTATAGAAGCCAAGCGAAAAGTGGCAATACCGCCAACTCTACCGATAGAACTTTATTATTGGAAAAAGGAGAATTTGGAGTTTGGTGTTATGGATGTGGAAATGTCGGGCTACAACATTCGTATGACGGATATGGAACGTAGTGTATGTGATGCCGTCAAGTATCGTAACAAAATCGGATTGGAAGTATGCTCCGAGGTGATACGAAATTATCTTAAGAAACAGAACCGCAACCTAAGCCAATTGGCAGAATACGCAAAACGGCTTAGGGTTGCCAATATTTTGAAAAACTATCTTGAAATAGCAATAGAATAAAATGGGAAAGAAAAACTATGGCAAGTCTGTCAAGACTCGTCTGCTCAATCTGATGAACGAGACAGGCTATAAATATATGTATCTTCTTTCAAGATACTTCAACGAGCGACTGCTGTACAGGGTATCTGTAAGTCAGTACAAGGACAACTTTCTGCTTAAAGGCGGTTCTTTGCTCTATGCGATGGATGGTCTTAACGCTCGTCCAACCATAGATGTGGACTTCATGGCAGAAAGAATAAGCCGTGACAGAGAGTTCTTAACAAAGGTGTTCCAGGAAATTTTGGGCATAGTCTGTGATGAGGATGGCGTTACGTTTGATACGGAAAACATAACGATGGAGCCTATCACTGTGGAAAAGAAATATCCCGGTACAAGGTTCTTCTTCACGGCACACATGGACAGCATTATCCATAAGATGTCCGTGGACATAGGCTTTGGAGATGTCGTGACACCTTACCCAGCATCCATTGATTTTCCTTTGTTGTTGCCGAACATTCCGTCAGTCAATCTCCAAGCCTATTCGTTGGAGACTGTTATTGCCGAGAAGTTCCACACTATGTTGGACCGTGACGAGTACAACAGTCGAATGAAAGATTTCTTCGATTGCTACCAACTATTGACGAAAAGACAGTTGGACGATGAAACACTATATGACGCAATCAAGGCGACATTTGATAATCGTGAACTTGAATATAACCCTAAGCTGAAACTTTTCACAGCCGAGTTTGTCAATGACGCCAATCGGCAGATGCAATGGAAACTGTTTCTTCGGAAGATTCAATGGAAAGAAGAACTCAGCTTTAATGTGGTAATGCAAGCTATCACTGACAGACTAAAGCCTATGGCTGAAAAATATTGGGATAAATAAAGGGGAAAGCAGATTTCCGTATAAACTTACTACACTTTTGGAAATATGTAGTAGTTTCATACATACACAGAAAAACCGCCATAGGCATTCCTTATAGGGTGCAAATGGCGGCTTTTATTATTAAGAGGAACTACAAAACCTTTGTTTCAAAGTAATTCTTTATTTTATATATTCCAATATCGTGCTTGTATCTTCCAAAAAGAATTTGAGGATTGACTTCGTATTTGTCAGCCTCTTCCTTGATATAAGGAGCAATTTTGTAAGGAACAATGTCACGAGTTCTAGCAAGGAACTTCTTCCAATCTGCATTTGGAACAACAGCATTCAATGCAAAGTCGTCTGCTTCTGACTCTTCGGAATCTTTCTTTTCGTCAGACAGATTAATCATTGCCTTTCCATCTTTCGTCAGATGATTGAAAACGTGTCCAACTTCGTGTAAAGTAGTAAAGGCAAAATTATCAATAGATGAGATACGTTCTGTGACTACGATAGTTGGATTGTCGCCAATCCAGAAAGACATGCCATCTACAGGAACCTGTCCCACCTTTTTGACAACCATAAAACGTATGCCATATTTATTCAATACTTCGCCAGTCTTTTTAACTGTTTCAGAATTTTCCTTGAAAACATTATTGAGTTCTTTTGTCAGTAAGTCACCACTATTTTTATCAAAGTTTCCCAATGATTGTTCGTCATTTTTGGAACAGTAATAACAATAGTATTTCCAAGATAAAATATCAACTGGATTAGTTGTTACCTTTTCAGACTTACGATAATATGCCAATTCCATTTCCTTGGCTTTCAGACCAAAGAAATCATCCAAATTATCTACGGCAAACACATCAAAGATGCGTTTGACATCCTCGATGATATTGCCTTTGATAATATTTACTTTTCTAAAGAACTGAGTACTCACATGTTCTTTGAGTACATTCCAAATCTCCAGCATCTTAGTCTGCAATACAACTCTTTCACTCTGTTTTGCACAGTCAAGTTCGTACTGTGTCTGAATGTTCATGAGAAATGTTGCAGAAATGCCGAGGGCATTTTCCAACAATAATGCCATTTCGGGTGTTAGAGAACGTTTACCTTTTATGACATCATTCAGAATAGATTTCTGTATACCAGTGAGTTCGGCCAATTCACTCTGCTTCATATTACGAGCAGCGAGTTCGTCCTTAATCACCTCTCCCACATGAGTTGCCTCAAATGGTACTGCCTGATTGAAACTAAACTTAGTCATAATGATGTGATATTTCTAATAATTCTATTTCTGTAATGACAATGCTTCCATCGAGAGGAGAACTTTTGAAGATCAATCGCCATGTATCATTGCAACGTACAGACTCTTGTCCTTTCCTGTCACCATGCAACGCTTCATAATTCAATCCTTTTAAACGGAAGAGGTCTTCGATTCGTTGAGCAGCCCGCATGTAATCAACAGCTTTCTTGTACCCCTTTATCACTTGAATCGGTAATCTTCTATATCTCTTGTCTGATGTCTTGCCATTTTCATATAATTCGAGTAGAGCTTCGTCTTCGGATGTTATATTCATATAAATTCAGCCATATTTTGATGGTGCAAAGGTAATACTTTTATTTCGATTATCAATATTGATAACTGAAAATTATCATAATTATAGATATTTTTAACGAATAATGGCTATTTTTATAGTGAAATCAGTCTATTCGATGAAAAATGAAAGAACGAAATTATACGTTTGGACATGAAACCAGTGTGGAACAATACACCATTGCCCAAAAATGTGAAAGCTGAGGGAATCTGGAGTTTAAAGTATGATTGAGAGTATGATATATAATTATAATTTGAATATATCTTAAACTTTGATGGCCATACTTTACAAAATTCTTTTATGTCGGATTTTACTCTTTACTTTGCACTCGCAACTGGCACTTTTGCCACTGCATAGAGTATAAATCATCAATAAAACAAAGTATTATATGAGTCCATTTTTGATATTCGCCATCAGCCTTACCATTGCATACGTTATCTACTATGCGGTGATGATAACGAGAGATCTGTATGGCAAGAAGGAAGAAAACAAGAGCAACGAGGAAGTGTTTGACATCAGCAACATAACGGAAGAGGAAGCCGCAGTAGCCGTCAACGAAAGCAATGGTGGCTTTAGCGTTGCCGACAAGCAATACGACACGAGCTTCCAAGACGGCACATCATACGATGAGGACTATGGCATGGGAACAGAGTGTAACGGAACGAATGGTTGTTCTCCTGATACGGATTCTTCTGGCAGAGAAGATGTTGATGAAGACGATGAAAATGATGTCAACCAACAGAAGCCGAAGAACGCAGCCGAGTCGTTGCAGGAAAAGATGGATGGACAGATGGAGTCCACTTCTCCCATATGGATAGACGGACTCTGGCAGGACGACTTCACGGAGAGCCTATTGAGACAAGGCGAGACAAAGCCAGGACAACCAAACATCAAAACAATACCAATCAAGGATGAAATTTAGCCATATCATAAAGAATGTAGTAAGTTCCTTTGTCTTTGCGCTGCTCCCCCTGTCTGCATCTGCCAAATGCGGTAATGTGGACTATAGCTGGGGAGCAGAAGCACTGGCAGGGATGCACGACTATGTGGTGACGATGATGCTGTATGTGCTGTATCTGACATACGCTGTCGCTGCTGTGATGGTGATTATATCCGCTTTGCAGATATACATCAAGATGAACACAGGGGAAGATGGAGTTACCAAGTCCATACTGACGCTGATAGGAGCCTGTCTGTTTATGATAGGCGCATCCATCCTGTTCCCGGCATTCTTTGGCTACCAGATTTAAGACTCAACTGCAGAAGAGTATATCATGTGAAAGCAACAATACCTTGCTATATAAATAAGGTGTTGCCAAACGAATCATTAACAAGTAAAACAAGAAAGAATGTTTAAGAAAACAACGAACTATCTGAAGAAGACCGCCAAGAGCGTTCTCTCTTCAGGACGCTTGAAGACATTGGCATTGATGCTCCTTGTGGGCGGTGGCATTGCCATGGCGCAGAACTCGGCAGGTGACTACACGGCAGGTACCACCGCGCTTACAACAGTGACGGAGGAAATTGCCAAGTACGTACCTATTGTGGTCAAGCTCTGTTATGCCATTGCTGGTGTTGTCGCCGTAGTGGGTGCCATCAGCGTTTACATCGCTATGAACAACGAGGAGCAGGATGTAAAGAAAAAGATCATGATGATTGTAGGTGCATGTATCTTCCTCGTGGCAGCAGCCCAGGCATTGCCATTGTTCTTCGGTGTGACCAACTAACGAGTGAGAGTTATTCCGTGCATATTCAGTAAGTGAGAAACGACGTGAAGAATGGCAAGAGAAGAGCAGGAAATCCGCTACCCCGATTACCAACTATTCAAGGGACTCCAGAAGCCCCTTGAATTCATGGGAATACAAGGGCGGTATATCTACTGGGCAGCAGCCACGGCAGGAGGAGCCATCATCGGCTTCATTGCCGCCTACTGTCTGATGGGTATCATTGCAGGACTGATAGTGTTGGTCGTGGCAATCACTACGGGTGCAGGTCTCATCATGTTCAAACAACGGAAGGGACTGCATACCAAGAAGAACGACCAGGGAGTGTTTATCTATGCCTACAGCAAGCGCATATAAAAATGTGAAACAAAAAAAGTATCGACATGACCAAGATGTGGATGACAAGTAGAAAGTGAACGACTGGTAGGCTCATTCTCCCCCCAAGGGTGTGGGTCTACCTTTATTTGTTTCAGCAGAAAACATTGCATCTTCGCTACTAAAGTACAGTTGTGAGTATGAAAGGAAAGAATATTATAATAACGGCATTGGCAGTGACATTGCTGACCGCCTGTAAGGACAAGACCTACAAGCCCCCCACATTGGATGCGATGAGGAGTGCTGACAAGGCAAGAGCAGCTTGGGCGAGAGAGATAGAAGAACATCCTGCAACAGTGGAAACACAAATAAGCAGGATGGATTCCACTGCAAAAGATAGTGTATCAACCCTTTATGGCGAAGAAAGCTCCAATACCTCTTATCAAGAGCATGACACCAAATCATCCAGTGGGAAAATCATCAATCATCCGAAGAAACAGAAGAATAAACGAGTATGGTACTATATGTAATCTTATTTTTCGTAGCTACATGTATCGGCATGGCCGTATCGGTCTATGCCTTTGGCACTGGTGGCAAGCGGAAGAAAATCTTTCAGGACATCTACTTCTCCGTGGAAGATACGGACGGTATCGGTGTGCTCTATACCAAGACAGGAGAATATTCTGCCATCCTGAGAATGGAGAATCCAGTGCAGAAGTATTCTGCCAATATAGACAGCTATTATGAGTTCACCAATCTGTTTGCTGCCATCGCACAGACTCTGGGTGAAGGCTATGCCCTGCACAAGCAGGACATCTTTACCAGAAAGCAGTTCAAGGATGAGAGTGACAAGGGATATGAGTTCCTTTCCGAATCCTACTTCCGCTATTTCAACGGAAGAGAATATACGGACAGCATGACCTATCTGACCATTACGCAGGAGAACAAGAAGAGCCGTCTGATGTCTTTCGACAGTAAGAAGTGGCGAGATTTTCTGGTGAAAATCAGAAAGGTGCAAGACCAACTGAAGGATGCCGGTATCAAGTCGGAGTTCTTGAACAAGCAAGAAGCAAGTGTGTATGTTGACCGCTTCTTTGCCATGAACTTCCGTGACAAGACGGTGAGCATGACAGGATTCAAGGTGGATGACGAGACGATAGGTATGGGTGACAGACGCTGCAAGGTGTATAGTCTGGTGGATGTCGATAGTGCCAATCTGCCGACGCAAATACGTCCATTCACCAATATCGAGGTGAACAACACCAGCATGCCTGTGGATCTGGTAGCCTTGGTGGACAGCATACCAGGAGTGGAGAGTGTGGTGTATAACCAAATCATCTTTGTGCCGAATCAGAAGCGTGAGCTTGCCCTGCTAGACAAAAAGAAGAACCGCCATGCCAGTATGCCCAACCCAAGCAATCTGATTGCCGTGGAGGACATCAAGAGAGTGCAGGAGGTGATAGCGAGGGAAAACAAACAGCTGGTATATACCCACTATAATCTGATAGTGACGGTGAAGCCCGACATGGATATACAGAAGTGCACCAACCATCTGGAGAATGCCTTTGGCAGGATGGGCATCCATATCTCGAAGCGAGCCTATAACCAGTTGGAACTGTTCGTCAACTCATTCCCTGGCAACTGCTATGGGATGAATGCCGACTACGACAGATTTATGACTTTGGGCGATGCCGCCACCTGCCTGATGTACAAGGAAAAGATAGTACATAGCGAAGACACACCATTCAAGGTCTATTACACCGACCGCCAAGGAGTGCCAGTAGCCATCGATATATCAGGAAAAGAGGGACGAAACAAGCTGACCGACAACAGCAACTTCTTTGTCCTCGGTCCTTCGGGAAGCGGCAAGAGCTTTTATGTCAATTCCATGGTGCGCCAAGCCCATGAGCAGGACACCGACATCGTGTTGGTAGATACAGGAAACTCGTATGAGGGACTATGTGAATACTTTGGAGGCAAATACATATCCTACACAGAAGAACATCCTATCACGATGAACCCTTTCAAAATCAAGCGAGAGGAATGGAACATCGAGAAGTTGGGATTTCTGAAGAACCTGGTGATGCTGATATGGAAAGGAAGTCAAGGCACGGTGAGCAAGACCGAGGACAGGCTGATAGAGCAAGTCATCAACGAGTATTACGATGCCTATTTCACCACCAAGCGAGTGAGCAACCTCTGTTTCAACAGCTTCTATGAGTTCAGTACGGAGCGACTGCCGAAGATATGCGAGGAGAACGGTCTGCATGGCATAGACCTGTCATCCTACAACTATCTGTTGAAAGACTTCTATAAAGGAGGCAGCCATGATGTGACGCTGAATGAGAATATGGACAGCAGTCTGTTTGATGAGACATTCATCGTCTTCGAAATCGACAGTATCAAGGATGATCCACTGCTCTTTCCACTGGTGACACTCATCATCATGGACGTGTTTCTGCAGAAGATGCGCATCAAGAAGAACCGAAAGATGCTCATCATCGAGGAGGCATGGAAGGCAATCGCCTCGCCCATGATGGCGGAATACATAAAATATCTGTATAAGACCGCCAGAAAATTCTGGGCAAGCGTGGGTGTGGTGACGCAGGAGATACAAGACATTATTGGCAGTGAAATCGTGAAAGAAGCCATCATCAACAACTCGGATGTGGTGATGCTGCTCGACCAGAGCAAGTTCAAGGAACGCTTCGATACTATCAAGGCTATACTTGGTTTGACCGATGTGGACTGCAAGAAGATATTCACCATCAACCGTTTGGAGAATAAGGAAGGACGCAGTTTCTTCCGTGAAGTGTTCATCAGACGGGGACAGACCAGCAATGTGTATGGTGTGGAGGAACCGCATGAGTGCTATATGACCTACACCACGGAGCGAGCGGAGAAGGAAGCGTTGAAGCTATACAAGCGAGAGTTGAAATGTAATCATCAGCAAGCCATTGAAGCCTATTGCAGGGATTGGGATGCAAGTGGTATCAGCAAGAGCCTCGCTTTTGCTCAAAAGGTAAATCAGGCAGGAAAAGTACTGAATTTAGGGAACAAAAATAAAAAGTAATCAAAGATGAAACGACTTCTATCCATCATAATGCTGATAGTCTGTGTGTTGGCAAAGGCTGACGCACAGTACTATAGCGTGAACTATGACAAGCAGACGGTGGCTGCTATGGCAGCTGCATACGGAACGGAAGCCGTGGCAGAGGCATACTATAACGAGCAGGTACAGAACATCTTGAAGCACTATAATGCAGCAGAAGTGGCGAGTGCCGGTATCTACGCCTCCAAGTTTCTGGAGCGCAAGGCAATGACGGAGTTGGGCATTTGGAACAGTAGCACAGAGAACTACTATTACCGCCGTATCTACAATATGGTGAGCAACAAAATCATGCCGAAGATATGGACGGTGGCAGGAATGATGCTGAAAAGTCCGCAGACTGCCCTGTATTGGGGAACCTATCTGATGAAGATATGTGACGACACAAAGAACCTGTGCATGCAGTTTGAGAGTGTGGTAACAAACAGCACCCTCACATTCTCGGACATCGCCTTTCTCCAAATCAACCAGGAGATAGCTGCCATACTGAAACTTTCAGAGATTGGCAACGTGGATTGGAAGAAGATGTTGGACGATTTGTCGAAGGTGCCAGGCAATTTTACAGTGGACAATCTGAAAGCCGACATCGACAATCTGTATAAGGCAGGAGCCAACCTTGCAGGAGCAGGAATGAACAATATCGGCAATGCCCTGTTGCAGAGCAGCCAGTTCAACGACCTCTTCCAAGGCAAGCTCAGTGCAGCCATCGACATTGTGGATAACTATTCCTCGCTGTTCAAAAGTCTCGACAAGAGCGTAGGCAACACCCTCTTGGGCATGATTGGAGGCAAGGACAACGTGGCAGGACTTTTCTCTCTTGCCAACTATAACCTAACCTCTTGGATGACCGACTATCTGGATGAGACGGCAGGAAACTACTACACGCAAAGATGGTATATCGCCCGACGAGACCAAGGACGAGAGAAATTGTGCGACTATGTACCGCCCACCGATGACAACAGCATCTTGAAAGGCGACCACTGGTACAGAATCAACACCAAGGATGCCAACTTCTATCCCAACAATAGCCAAAAGGAAGCCATCCTGCAAAACTCAGAGAATCATGCAGGTTGGTCAAGGACAAGGGTGCAACAGCTCAACAACCAGAATGACGGCTTTACTTATAGCATCAGCTATTGGTTGAACAGCTACATCATCAGCAGCAAAAAGAAAGGACAGAAACAGAAGGCATACGCCTACGAGATACAGGTGTACAAGAGTTGGAACAGAACAGAAGAAGTGTATGAGGCAGTCTTCGACTCCTACTCGATGGACTTGAACACCTTCAAGGCACAACTGCAAGCCCGGTTGAGCGAATGGAATGACAACGAGGAAGGCTATACCTATTATATAGGCAGTGATGCACGCAACTACTATCAGGCAACCGATGCCGCCAAACTGAAGGGATGCGAGAGCGTGACCATTAGTGTGACATGCAGCGACGGTGTGCAGTTGGGGCAAGGCACCACACAATACAAATGCAAGAGTTGTGGAGGTTCGCTGAATGACCACAGCAAGAAATGCGCCATGACAACATCGGTGACAGAAAACACCCTCGACCTCTCGGACTTGTATAAACAAGAGCAGGAAGCCAATGCCAAGATAGCCTCTCTGCAATCTCAAATCAGTCAGTTGGAAGCCGAGAACAAGTCACTTGTCAAGCAAATCGCCAATGCAAGTGTGGAAGATGCAGCCAAGTATCGGGAGCAATACAACAAGAACAAGGCTTCCATCGAACAACTGAACAAAGAACTTGCCACATGGCAACAGAAACAAAGGGAAATAGAGGAAGCCAAGGCAGAGGCAGGAAAAGACAATGAGGTGGCAACCGATGACTACTATCGCATACCTGCTATCATGAGCGACTGCAAGAGTGCCTATAACTTGACTTGGCAAGGGGAAGGAACATGGAGCGGCTATACTTACATCAGAAAAGCCACTATGCCCAACATCAACGGCATCATCACTTTCAAGGCAACATTGAAGATCGCCCGAAAACCAAAATACTTCTTGGGCATCAAGATACACAGAGCTATTCTGCAGATCAGTTGGGAGCTGACATCGGAATACACCAACACCTCGGTAGTGGATGTGATAACGCTTGACCCAAGCAAGACCGAGCAGGAAAAGGCGGACGAAGTGAACAAGCGCATCTCGGAAATCGCACAGGAATATCCATCGTGCAAGATAACCACCGAATATGCTAAGAGCGCACCTGCCGATGACAATAACACCGATGATACCTTTCATCTGCTATGGTCGAGCGATAGGTTAGAGATAGCCAGAGAGGTGGACAGCAGAATCACCAAGATATACGCAGACTTGGTATCGTTGGAGAAGATGATGCACTACAAGCGCAACATCATCGACGTGCTGATGGACATCGCTCCACATATCAATGCTGACGAAGGACGACGGTTGACACTGGTGGAGAAATGCAAGAAACGTTGGTTAAGGAAAGCTGCTGACACCAAACACTCAGATGATTATCACGGCAAGTTTAATGATGAAGACAATGAAAATGAGAAATAGAAAAGAATACAAGGCTGATGCAGCGGAGAGGGGTGCAGGGCCAGTGAGCAAGAAGCGACGAATGGATATTGTGAGAACATTGCTGATAGCAATCTTGCTCCTCGCCCTCCCCTCTAAAATATTCGCCCAATGGGGATTTGATGTTGCCAGCGTAGAAGCCTACATCAATGACCACAAGAAACAGCGGAGTCTGTTGCTTGCACGAAGCACGTTGGAATACAGCAATAAACTATTGCACGGTTACAGTAAGGACGAGACCAAGGCATACAAGGAACTGAACGTTGACCTTGACAAGTACACCAGGGCATTTGATGTGATAGATGTGCTATATCAAAGTTTACGAACCAGTCTGAACGTATACTCCACCTACGAGGGTGTGAGCGACAGAATATCGGACTATAAGAAGCTGTTGGATGACTACAACAAAAAAGTCATCAAACGAAAGCGCATCTCGCTTGCCGATACCATACTGATAGGCATCAACCGACGAGCCATAGAGAGTATCGCAAATGAAGGCGAATACCTCTATAAAAGCATGAGCGACTTGGTGCTGTATGCCACAGGAGCGGCAGCGTGTTCTACGGCAGACCTTCTTTTGGTGTTGGAAAGCATCAACACCTCGCTTGACAATATAGAGAAGCATCTGAACAAAAGCTACTTTGAGTCGTGGCGATATATCCAAGTGCGCATCGGCTATTGGAAAGAAAAGGTTTACCGAACCAAAAGCAAGCAGCAAATACTGGAAGATGCCTTCGGTCGGTGGCGAGTGGCAGGTAAACTCGGATATTGAGAGAACGAAGAATTTATAATCCCATATATAATAATGTATAGGCATGGATAGAAAGAAAACAAGAATAGGAACCATCATGTTGATGTTGGGAGTCGCTATCAGCGGCAATGCCCAAAGTGGTGTAACATACAATCATGACAGTTCGAAAAAGAACCAGATAACGGTGATGGAAATCGGTAGTGGTAGTCTGTCACCAGAATTGTACTATCAGTTACTGCACAGCAGTTACAAGAAATCGGCTGCCAGCAAGAACAAACTCGGTTTTCGTACCACGGCAGGAATCGGAGCCTACAATCAAGTGGAATATGCCGAAACCATCGACTCTGCCCTGACCAAGAGAGCAGAGATTGAGGCGTTGAATATGGCAGACCGACAGGTGGATCTGGCATGGAAGGTGGAAGGAAGCAAGATAAACAGCAAGATGGATGCCTTCAAGAAGAACATCGACCGCATCCTGCCTGTAGGCGGATCCATCGGTGACAAGCAACGCTGGACAGAATACTATCATGTCTATGAGACAGCCATCAAAGCCACTAAGGATGCCTATATGCCCAATGCCAAGCGTAAGAAGATGTACCTACAGATTTATGCAGATGTGGCAAAACAGAACGAGACACTTGTGAAGCAACTGGTGCAGATGTCGAATGCCAGCAAGACCAAGGAATTGTTGACAGCAAACGGCAACTACCAGACCGCCAACAAACGAAATATCATCAGCAGTGCATCCAGCAAATGGCGAGAGGCAGGAATGGCAGTGAGAAACAACACATCTTCTGGCAGTAATAACGGCTCGAATGAGGATGACAATGATTTGAAAATAAACAGATAAGGAGTCATGGCAGACAACAGCAGCATATTATCCGACTTCGGCATCAATATCTTGGAAGAAGAGATTGATGACGTGATTTTCCAGACCAACGAGTTCCTGTGCGACGCTACTTTTACAGGCTCAAACGGACCTTTTTGGTGGGTCGTCCAGATGTGTATGGCACTCGCAGCTCTCTTCTCCATCGTGGTGGCAGCTAATATGGCCTACAAGATGATGGTGAAGCATGAGCCACTAGATGTGATGAAACTATTCAAACCATTGGTGATAAGCATTGTCCTCTGTTGGTGGTACCCACCTGCCGATACTGGTATGACGAACAGTGGTAGCAGTTGGTGCGTACTGGACTTTCTGAGTTACATTCCAAACTCCATAGGAAGTTATACCCATGACCTTTATGAAGCGGAAGCCACACAGATAGAGGACAAGTTTACGGAAGTTCAGCAGCTCATCTATACCAGAGATACGATGTACACCAACGTACAAGCCCAGGCAGACATTGCTCATACGGGAACAACAGACCCGAATCTGGTGGAATCGACCATGGAGCAGACTGGTGTGGATGAAGTGACCAACATGGAAAAGGACGCAGCCAAGCTGTGGTTTACCTCACTGACTGCAGGAGCCGTAGTGAACATCGACAAGATAGTAATGCTGATAGCATTGATCGTGTTTCGTATCGGTTGGTGGAGTACCATCTATTGCCAACAGATACTATTGGGAATGCTGACGATATTCGGACCGATACAATGGGCATTCTCGCTATTGCCGAAATGGGAAAGCAGTTGGGCGAAGTGGCTGACAAGGTATCTGACCGTGCATTTCTATGGAGCGATGCTCTACTTCGTAGGATTCTATGTACTGCTACTTTTCGACATTGTACTCTGCATACAGGTGGAGAACCTGACGGCAATCACCGCATCGGAGCAGACGATGGCGGCATACTTGCAGAACTCGTTCTTCTCGGCAGGGTATCTGATGGCAGCAAGTATCGTGGCTTTGAAGTGTCTGAACTTGGTTCCAGACCTTGCGGCATGGATGATACCAGAGGGCGATACCGCCTTCTCCACAAGAAACTTCGGTGAGGGTGTGGCACAGCAAGCCAAAATGTCGGCACAGGGAACATTGGCGCATGTTGTTCATTAAAGGTAAAAGGGTAAAAGAGTAAAAAGGTAAAAAAACGAAATAGCAATGGTAATCAAGAATTTAGAGAATAAGGTGAAGTTGGTGACTATCATCTGTAGCTTGTTCCTAGTTGGATGCGTGCTGATAAGTATCAGTAGCATCTGGACAGCGAAGAACATGGTGGTGGATGCACAGAACAAAATTTATGTATTGGATGGCAATGTACCAATTCTGGTGCAGCGTACGACGATGGATGAGACACTGGATGTGGAAGCAAAGAGTCATATCGAGATGTTCCATCACTACTTCTTTACGTTGGCACCTGATGACAAGTACATCAAATACACGATGGAGAAAGCCATGTACCTGGTGGATGAGACAGGATTGGCGCAGTACAATACACTAAAGGAGAAGGGATTCTACTCCAACATCATGGGAACGAGTGCCGTGTTCAGCATCTTCTGTGACAGCATTAAGTTTGACAAGGAGAAGATGGGGTTCACCTACTACGGCAGACAGCGCATCGAGCGCAGAACCAATGTGCTGACACGTGAGCTGGTGACGGCAGGACAACTGAAACGAGTTCCGAGGACTGACAACAATCCACATGGATTGCTGATAGTGAACTGGAGAACCTTGCTCAACAAGGATATTGACCAGAAGACAAAGTCGAACTATTAAAGGCAAAAGGGTAAAGAAGTAAAAAGGTAAAAAAAGAAATAACGATGAACACAAAAGGATTTAAGCAGATGCTCATTGGGGAGAAGATGCCCGACAAGGACGACCCCAAATACAAGGAACGCTATGAGCGAGACGTGAGAGCTGGAAGGAAGTTTGCCAAGATGTGCAGAATAGACAAGGCGGCAGCCAAGGTACAGAGGTTTGCCGACCTGCATAAGACACTGTTTCTGGTCATCGTGTTCGGATTTGTAGGTGTGAGCTTCAGTTTCAACATCTATCGCATGGCAAGAGCTTACCATTATCAGGGAGAGCGAAGAACAGCCACGGAGCGGCAGGACTCCTTGATAAAGGCTCGCCATCAGAATATGGGGAATGCAAAGGACATAGTAAGAACCAATGAGGATGCACGCCGTCCTCATAAAGACAAATAACGATGAAGCTGACAGAAAGAATCAATTTCAGACAACCCAAGTACATGCTACCTGCGATTGTCTATCTTCCACTGCTCGGTGCATCCTACTTTATCTTCGACCTCTTTGATACCAAGGTTGCGGAGAAACAGGATGCCAATATGCAGACCACGGAATATCTGAATCCGAACCTGCCACAAGCTCATATCAAGGGCGGTGACGGTATTGGAGGCAAGTATGAGAACATGTTGAATGCCTACGGCAAGATAGAAGACCATAGTGCCGTGGAGAATATAGACCGAGACAATGAGCAAGAAAAAGAAGAATACCAAAGCAAGTATTCGGATGCAGAACTGCAACAGTTGGATGCCGAAGCCAAGAGGCAAGCAGAAATGGAAAAACAGAGAGAAGCGCAAGAAGCCCATGAGCGACAAAGAGAGAACGAGGCGTTGGCAGAGCTGAACAAGGCACTTGCCGAAGCAAGGCTGAAGGGACAGCAAGCCACGCAACAGAACTCATCGTCTTCAGCAACAGCATCCGATGAAACAACAGCTACAGCCAAGGGCGGTATCAACATTGAAGGCAAAATCAAGGTAAATGAGAATGCCCGAAAGGAAGCGGACAAGAACGACAAGCCAAGCGAAGTGGTGAAAAAGGTGAAGACATCATCGGACTATTTCAACACATTGGCAGTAAATGAGAAAGAGCCGACACTGATCAAGGCTATCATTGACGAGAATATCAAGGCGATGGACGGAAGCCGTGTCCGCTTGCGACTGCTTGATGATGTGGAAATCGGAGAAATGGTGGTGAAGAAAGGTGCATACCTGTATGCCACCATGAGCGGTTTTGGCTCACAACGAGTAAAAGGCACGGTGAAAAGTGTGTTGGTGGATGATGAAATAGTGAAAATCAACCTGTCACTATATGATACCGACGGCATGGAAGGATTGTATGTGCCAAGCAGCCAGTTCCGTGAGACCACCAAGGATGTGGCAAGCGGAGCCGTGACCGGCAATGTGGATATGAACACCACCAATACAGGCAGCAGCTTTTCACAGTGGGGCATGCAGACCATGCAGAATGCCTATCAGAAAACAAGCAATGCCATAGGCAAGGCTATCAAGAAGAACAAGGTAAAACTGAAATATGGCACCTTTGTGTATCTGATAAACAGTAAAGAGACCAAGAGTAAGTAAACGTCAACATCCAAAGAATACGAATATGAATATCAAGAAGACCATTGGCACACTGATGATGTGTGCAATAAGTGCCACTCCGATGATGGCACAACAGACCAGTGCGGAGAGCTATCAGCCCTGCACATTCCAGGAGATGGAACAGCTGACCGTGAACGAGCAAGTGACTACGGTCATTACGGCAAGTGAACCCATCCGCTTTGTGGATATATCCACCGACAAGATAGCAGGAGACCAACCCATCAACAATACTGTGCGTCTGAAACCCAAAGAGGGACTGCATGAAGATGGCGAAGTGCTTGCCATCGTGACCATTGTGACGGAACGATACCGCACGCAATATGCGCTGCTCTATACCACAAGACTACAAGAGGCAGTGACGGATAAGGAGATACAACAGATAGAGAAGAATGCCTATAACAATCCTGCGGTCACATTGTCCTCTACGGACATGGCTCGTTATGCTCGTGAAATTTGGAGTTCGGAAGCCCATGTGAACAATGTGAAGACCAAAGCGCATAAAATGGTGATGCGACTGAACAACATCTATTCATCGGGCGACTATTTCTTTTTGGACTTCTCGGTGGAGAACAAGACAGACATACCGTTTGACATAGACCAAATACGAATGAAACTGACGGACAAGAAGACCACAAAGGCAACCAACTCACAGATGGTAGAGTTGCATCCTGTGTTCACGTTGGAACATACTAAGCGTTTCCGCTATGGCTACCGCAATGTGATAGTCATTCGGAAAATGACATTCCCGAATGACAAGCAATTAACCATCGAAATGACGGAGAACCAAATCAGCGGTCGCACCATCTCATTGAAAGTGAACTATAGCGATGTGCTGTCAGCCGACTCTTTCAATCCGATTTTTCTAAAATAGCAATCATATCCAATGGAAGAAAGCAAGGAGTTACAAGGATTTTACAAGATATTCAGGGCGGTCATCTACATATCCGTGTTGATGGAGTTCTTTGAGTATGCCATAGACCCAAGGGCGATAGACGGCTTTGGTGGTGTGGTGTGTGACCTGCACGACCGTATCAAGCAGTGGTTCATCTACCATGACGGCAACTTGGTGTATAGCAAGGTGGTGACGTTCTTGTTGGTGTGCATCACCTGTGTAGGCACGAGAAACAAGAAACACTTGGAGTTTGATGCCCGAAGGCAGGTGCTGTACCCCTTGGTGAGTGGCGTGCTGCTGTTGGTATTGTCCGTGTGGCTCTTTGGCTATGTGATGGACACTCGTCTCTATGCCCTAAGATTGAACATCATACTCTATATGGTAGCAACCATCATCGGAACGGTATTGGTGCATATCGCCTTGGACAACATCTCGAAGTTCTTGAAGGAAGGACTGATGAAAGACCGTTTCAATTTTGAGAACGAGAGTTTTGAACAGTGCCAGAAGGAGGAATATAATAAGTACAGCGTGAATATCCCTATGCGCTACTACTATAAGGGTAAGTTCCGCAAGGGATGGGTGAACATCGTGAACCCTTTCCGTGGCACATGGGTGGTGGGTACGCCTGGTAGCGGTAAGACTTTTTCTATTATCGAACCGTTCATCCGTCAGCACAGTGCAAAGGGCTTTGCCATGGTCGTTTACGACTACAAGTTCCCGACCTTGGCAACCAAACTGTACTACCACTACAAGAAGAACCAACAGTTGGGCAAGCTGCCAGAAGGCTGCAAGTTCAACATCATCAACTTTGTGGATGTGGAATACTCCAAGCGAGTGAACCCGATACAGCAGAAGTATATCAATAACTTGGCTGCAGCGAGCGAGACCGCAGAGACACTGCTTGAATCACTGCAAAAAGGCAAGAAAGAAGGCGGTGGCGGCAGCGACCAGTTTTTCCAGACCTCAGCCGTCAACTTCCTCGCCGCCTGTATCTACTTCTTCATCAACTATGGCAAGGAACCATACGACAAGGACGGCAAGATGCTGATAGCGGAGAAAGTACTTGACCCGAAGACCATGCAGATGAAGCCGACCGGAAAGGTGTTTAACCATGCAGGAGAAGAAGTGGAGCCAGCCTATTGGTTGGGCAAGTACAGCGATATGCCCCATATCCTGAGCTTTCTGAATGAAAGCTACCAGACCATCTTCAATGTGTTGGAGACCGACAATGAGGTAGCACCGTTGTTGGGACCATTCCAAACCGCCTTGAAGAACAAGGCGATGGAGCAGTTGGAGGGTATGATAGGCACCCTGCGTGTCTATACCTCACGCCTTGCCACCAAGGAAAGCTATTGGATCTTCCATAAGGATGGCGATGACTTCGATCTGAAAGTAAGTGACCCGAAGAATCCGAGTTATCTGCTGATAGCCAATGACCCAGAGATGGAGAGCATTATCGGGGCATTGAACGCCCTTATTCTTAACCGCTTGGTAACACGAGTAAACACAGGGCAAGGCAAGAACATCCCTGTGAGTATCATCGTGGACGAGTTGCCGACCCTCTACTTCCACAAAATAGATAGACTGATAGGTACAGCCCGAAGCAACAAGGTGAGCGTCGCCTTGGGATTCCAGGAGTTGCCCCAGTTGGAAGCAGACTATGGAAAGGTGGGTATGCAGAAGATCATTACCACCGTAGGCAATGTGGTGAGCGGTTCGGCACGAAGCAAGGAAACGCTGGAATGGCTGTCGTCTGACATCTTTGGAAAGGTGGTGCAACTGAAGAAAGGCGTGACCATCGATAGAGACAAGACGAGCATTAATCTGAATGAGAATATGGACAGTCTTGTGCCAGCCAGTAAAATCTCGGATATGCCGACAGGATGGATTTGCGGTCAGACCGCAAGAGACTTTGTGGCAACCAAGACAGGCATGAATGGCAGTATGAACATACAGGAGAGCGACGAGTTCAAGACCAGTAAGTTCTATTGCAAGACCGACTTCGATATGGCAGACATTAAGAAAGAAGAAAGCGAGTATATGCCACTACCCAAGTTCTACACCTTCAAGAGCCGTGATGAGCGTGAGCGCATCCTCTATAAAAACTTCGTGCAAGTTGGTGAGGACGTGAAAGCCATGATAGCAGAAATATTCAACAAGAAGAATGCCAAGTAACAAAACAATGGCGTCCCCAAAAGCAAAACAAAATCAACATCCATGACAAAAAAGATAAGGACATACATCACTATAATGCTCTTGTTTCTGTGTCAAAGTATTGCGGCACAGAACAAAACACCCACAACTGATAGCCCAAGCCAAACCGACTTGGGCATTTTCGCTTTGCCACCCTTTGAGCGAGCAGTGCGCTGCATCAAGTATTATGAGGGATGGCACGACATCAAGCGCAACTATCCCTATATTGGATGGGGACATCGGATATTGCCGCATGAGAAGTTCAAGAAGAACCTTACTTTTCAGCAAGCCGACTCCCTGTTGCGTTCGGATCTCACCAAATTATGTGCTATGTTTCGCAAGTATGGAAAGGACTCACTACTCCTTGCCGTACTTGCCTATAATGTCGGACCCTACAAGATATTAGGGAACAAAAGATTTCCGAAGAGCCGTCTCCTGCAAAAGATTGAGCGAGGATTGTGTGATATAGAAAAGGATTATCTTGACTTTTGCAGATGGAGAGGCAAATGCATTCCGTCCATCAAAAGGCGGAGAATGACGGAACTTCAACTATTATACATTCCATAAAACGCAGTAGTACTTCATCGGCACTTGAAGTATATTAGCCTAACAGCATACAAAGATCGCATAAAACAGGTATTTGTTTATGTAAAATTTCTGAGATATTAAAGAATTTAGACTTAAATAGTCTTAAATTTGCGTTGCAGCATTTATATTTCCTGTCATTTCTTGTCTTTTCTCAATAAATTTTCGTATTTTTGCAGTCGGATTGTATAGC
>USSA01000006.1 GCA_900557255.1 uncultured Prevotella sp. | reverse complement strand
TGCACGTAAAAAGGCTACAGGAGGCGAAGGACACGCCGAGGTATGATTAAAAAAAATATCGGATCGAACGAAACAAATAACTGTAAAAGGCTAGAAGGTTCCGGAAATCCAAAGTATAATTTTTAAAGTTGAACCGTTAAAATGAGATTGACAATGAAACAGATTATTAAGTTTCTCAAGAAGATGAGTGTGGAAAACGCTTTGTTTTTCTTCTCAATGTTTGGAGTGGCAATGATGGCTTTTGCTTTCATGGGTGGTAACATGCGCTTCCTTGATGAGGGATTGGCCATCTGGCTGATAATAGCTGGAGCAGTGGTAGCTGGTGTGGGAATGATTGGAGTCTTCGCTAAGAACGACTTCTTCATCTACGACATCAACGAGGCTTCATAGATTCTTTCGGGAGAGGTGAATAACCTCTCCTGTGCTTCTTTTTATGTTAGACAAAGGTGGTGGTATATGTTAAAAATGAAAGATATATCATTTTATAGCAGTCATTTTAAGTTCCATCACTTATCTTTGTAACTTCAAAAATATAGATGATATGAGAATGAATGAGATTTCTTGGCAACGAATGGTGTATATGAACCATAGTGCCAACGTTGTTCCTGCAGGAAAACCCTATAAGAAGCAAATGCTTCAGGGAAAAGTCTTTCCTGTCACTAAAGCACAGGCTAGGAACTTTGTTCTGATGGGGTGTCTGCTCAATGAACTTAACAACGAGGATGTTCGGGTAGTGGAATTGATACTGAACAAGCATGGAATTGTTGGCAACTACAGCTATGCCAAGAAAAAGGGGATGGTGAGACTCGTCAACTCATGTGATTTCGACAAGGCTCTGAGAATGGAATATAATTTTTAAAATTTGATGATATGGAAGAAAAGTATGAGAGTTTTAAACAGAAAATTCTGAAACTGAACGAACTCGCTTTGAGAGGGGAAGAGGGAGAAGCCATTAATGCTCGAAAGGCAATGGTTAGGCTTTGCTCTACCCTGGGTGTTAATTTGGAGGACATCTTGAATGAGAGCGAACAAAAGAAAGAATATGTCTTCAATGTTGGATGTGACCACTTGCTGAAGGAGCTGTTCTTTATGTGCAGTGAGAAAATCTTGGGCGACGGTGAGATTTGGTATAAGGAGAAGAATAGCCATATATCCTTGGAACTTACTCCTTCACAATATGCCGAGTTGTTTACTTACTTCGATTTTCACAAGGAAAACTTCAAGAAGGAACTGAAAGCTACAAGGAAAAGATTGCTTCTGGCATATTTGTTGAAACATAATATCTATGTTGGTAATGATGACGGAACAGACAAAGAGCTTTCATCGGAGGAACGCCGCAATGCTTGGAAGACTTTGCAGATGGTTGATGGCTTGGAAAATGTGTCTTATTTAAAATCTTTGGAAGACAAGTAAATGGAAAAGAATGATATTTAATACAATGAAATGGTGATTGCCAGAATGAGAAAAATGAGGAAAGAGGCAGAAAAGCGAAATAGTCTCTGCTTTTGGAGTGTTTACACTAAAAACAGAGACTATTTTGTTATTAATATGTGTGAGATATGGTAACAAACACTGTCTCACCAGAATATCCTATCTTATAGGTTACTTCTTCCACAAGCCAGCGATAATCCGTCAATCCTTCGTTGAAAATTTCTTCATGCTCGTCGCCATACACCACCATATGCAGGAGAGACTTGTCTTCTAGCTCCTTTACGTTCCTTAGGTAGGATGGTGTCCTGTTGTCTTCTTTTCGAATCTCTTCCAATAGTAAGTGCAGGTCACTGTCGGAATTGGATAGTTGGCAGTAAAGCTGCTTGAATATCATGTCTTCGTAGTCGGAGAGCATGATGAATTCTCCTTTTCGAGGAATTATGGACATTTCGCATTCTATGAAGAATGCTCTGTGGGGATAGCACTCTGGGATATTGTTATAACAATCTATTCCTGTGCATCCCCAAACATTTTTTGGTAATAATATGACTTTCATCTTGATTTCTGGTATTGCTTAATATTCCGACAATGCTTCACTGCGGGAAACGCTTCTAGCCACGAAACTGAAGGAATTGCCTGTGCTCTTGTACTTGCAAGGTTCGCCTACTTTCGAGACTGCCACGCAAAACACAGAGAGTGGAAGAGGAGCTTCGGGATGCTCTTTTACAAAACTCTCGATTTGTTCCTTGAACCAAAATGCTTTCTTGCCATTGAAAACCACTACAAGGTTGCCGTTGCATTCTATGGCTGCCCTACCAATTTCTTGGTCAAATATGTCAACTTTTTCCATTGTGCAACTTATTTTAGTTCTCTTACTTCCATGTTTACACCTCTCTCATAGATGACAAAGGTGTAGGTCTTTCCTTTATACTTGAACCCATCTATGGTACGTGATATGTCACGGCCTTTTACTTTCTCTTTGCCGGAAAGTCTGTTCATTTCGGAATCATGCTTCTCTGAGTAATAGCCAAATATACCTAGCATGACCAAGATTGCGGCGACAATGGCGAATAACCAAATGTTGTCTTTGAAAAATTTTCTCATCTGTCTTGTTCTTTAATTGTTATTATACTCTTCTATGGCCTTGAATATCTCCAAAGCCACTTGCGGAACCCAGGCATTGCCGTATGCCTTTATGGATTCCTTTCTCCATTTTCCTTCAGAAATGGCAAGGTCGTCCACATCGAAGGGAAGCCCATCATCTCCTCTGCATATAGTGGGTTGAACTGACGGGAACCCTGTGAACCCCCGGTTTCCTCTGCTACTTTCTTCGGTGATGGCAGCTTGCCGTTCATGGCAAGGGCTGTCAGTCCCATTCCCATCTGGCTCTTGGGATTGAGCTTGGTGGTGTACTTGGTCGCCTCCACAGCTGTAGGCGTAGGGAGGAGGTGCAGGGGCAGAAACTCCGTCCTGCCCTTCTTGTTGCAACGTTTCAAGCCCTGTGTCTGTACGGTGGGCAACAATCCATATCCTGTTTCTTCTATGGGGCGCTCCTGTGGCACAAGCTGGAATAACAAGCGGTTGGACTTCATATCCTTCTCGCTCAATGTCTTCACAGATGGCATCGAGGATGTACCTGTATTCTTCTCTACATACAACACTTTCTTCGAAGAGAAAGTCTGAACGTCCCATTTCAGTGACACTGCTGGGTTGTACCATCGTCGTGATGCCAACAACGTTTTCAGCAACGACCCAAGTGGGCTGTATCTCCCGAATCGCTCGTAGCATTTCAGGCCAGAGGTAGCGGTCATCTTCCGCTCCTTTTCTGCTTCCTGCATAGCTGAAGGGCTGACAGGGAAATCCGCCAGTGAGAACATCGACTTTTCCCTTCCACTTCGTGAAGGTTGTCTTGGTGATGTCTTCATAACTTTCTGAATTTGGAAACCAATAGTCAAGAACTTGCCTTGGAAACTGCTGTATCTCGCAATGGAAGAGATTTTTCCATCCCATCCAGGAGGCTGCAAGCTCCGCTCCGCCTATCCCCGAGAATACGCTTGCGTGGGTCAAGATGTTCTTGATGGTGGTATCGTTTGTTAATGGGGCTTCTCGCCCCCTTTCACCCCTCGGTGTTTTCAGGTATAGATTATTAAACCTGCTGCCGCACTGGGAGGAAGGGGAACGATGCCTACGAGTTGAAGATTTGGGAAATATCCCCTTTTCTGGGCTTTTTCACACGCACCTTTCCATGAAGCTCCTCATACTTGCGGATAAACATATCGAGGCCAACTCCGATGATTTCCTTGATGGCCACTCCCTCGATGTGGGCGATGGTTCGTACCTTACTCATCACATCTGGATCAACCATGGTGCTGATTACCTCATAGCGTGGTTTCTCCTTTCGCCTGGTAGGTGAAGGAGCCTCGCTAGGGCATTCTTGTGTAGGAACTGCTTCCTGTTCCTCGGTCTTCCCAGTCAACCCTTGTAACAGGGAATCCATTGCGTTTGAATTGATGCTCTTTGACATAACTGCTAATTTTACGTTCTACTTGCTGATGGTTACATTGTTTAATACCATTCTCTCCAAAAACTCCTCGGTCAGGGCGATGTAATCCTGTGCGCCATTGCTCTTCTTGTCGTAGTCAACGATGTTCGTTGCCTCCAATGGTGCCTGGGCGATGGTGACATTCTTGCGAATCTTTGTCGTGAACACTAAATCGTCCAACTGCTTTCTCAAACCTTCCTCGATGTTCTTGCTGAGCTTCGTTCCTTCCCATCGAGTGATGGCAATACCGAAGATGTTTACCTTTGGATTGAGGAACTTCTTGATTTGGTTGATGAAGTCGAAGATCATCTTCAATCCGTTAAATGGCAAGACTTCTGCTACCAAAGGGATAATCACATAGTCGGATGCCGTGAGGGCATTCAGGGTGAGCAACCCAAGGGAAGGTGGGCAATCGATGAGGATGTAGTCGTACTCGCTCTTGTAGTTCTCCAACAACTCTGAGAGGATTCTCTCTCTCGCCATCTTTCCTGCCAACTCCAAGTCTGCCTGGGCTAGGTTCAAATCGGCTGGTATCATGTCCAAACGGATGTCCTCACGTACCTTATATATATAAAGGGAGGTGGAGGACTGGGATTTCAAGCCATCATAGATGGTGGTTGTGACCTCTTTCTTCAAGAGTGAACTCGTGAGGTTTGCCTGGGCATCCAAATCTACCAAGAGAACCTTGTAACCCTTGGAGGCGAGGATTGAACCCATACTTGCTGTTGTCGTTGTCTTACCAACGCCACCTTTGTGGTTGGCGAAGGAAATAATCTTTGCGTAATGTTTCATAAATGTTTATATAATTATATGTTTGCTTAAATATTGTTTTGAATACGACTGCAAAGATATAAATATTTCTTTATATAATGAAATAAATATTGAATTATTTGCTTATATAAATGTTTTTTTGTACCTTTGCATCAGAAAAAGTTCTTAAAACATAAGTAATATGAAGAAAATTTTTGCATCAATGATGATGTTGGCTGCAACTTCCACCGGATTTGCACAACAGGTAACGGCTCCAGAGCCTGAGTTTATTAACAGCTATTGCGTGCTCACAAGTGATTCCACTTTTGATGCGCTCCCAAAAGAGGACGGAATGATTTCCAAGCATCAGAACAAGTTTGGTAAGTTCGCTAAGATTGCAGGAGCTGTAGGAGACTTGGGGTTTGCAGGAGGTATGATAGGTGTTAGTACCGCAGGTAGTGCATCTGGGGCAATCAACGGTCTCAGAGTGATGGGAACCGCTGCTGGAGTAGGACAAGCTGCCGATGCTGTGAACACCCTCGCTGGAGCAGAAGGAATGGACATTGCTTTCGCAGGTGGCAAGTCTGCCTACACCGTAAAGAATGCAAGCAATGGCATCCGTTTACTCATCAAGGGAGAGAAGAACGAGTACGATCCAATGGAAATTTACCGCATTGTACGCTTCAAAGCATCAAAGAAGGACAGAAGAATCCAATGGATGGAGTTTAAGCCAGCCTTGATTGGCAGTGCTGAGACCAAGAAAAGAGGATATGTTGCTTTCACTGGTCATAAGTATGGAAACCAAAGCTATCTCTTGGAGATTCCGGCATCAGAGGCAGAACCAGGAGAGTATGGCATCTTCTACATGTCAATCATCACGGCTACAGCCATCCCTGTAGGAACATTTAGTATTAACAAATAAAACGTTACGATTATGGAGGCTTTATTAACTTTGGCATTTGCCGGTTGGCTCGGCAAGAAAACCGTGGAAGCGGTAGTTGGTGGTGGAAATAAAAAGAAAAGAAGACGCTCTAAGACCAACTGGGATAGACTAAGCTATTCCCAGAAGGCTTGGCTTCATGACCATTCACTATAGTTTAATGGCAAATCCTGTAGTTTAAATTGCAAAATCATTATATATAAGGTTCAACGCTCCTGGTTCGAGAGAATCAGGAGTTTTTTGTTTGTAAGCCATTAAAACTCATAAAAGTTTGGAGATTAGAAATATTTGTCGTACTTTTACAGCGGAATAAATTTAATAAAGTCCCTTTGTGGCATAAATTATGTGTAAGGTATCAGAAGAGACAATCCTCAAGGCTAACGAGAGGATGAGAAAATATAAGATAGGGCAGAACAACAAGAATGTCTCACCTATGGGGTTTACCGTGGACACTCATGTCCAAGGTAAGACCTATAGTCAAACATTTACAGAAAATAGCATTAATGCCATCTTTGAACGTGTACTAAGCAATAGGCAGCATGGCAAAGCACTATAACTTCATTTATGAGGAATTGGTAAGGTATGAGGGTGACTTGGTAGGACGTGTTGCCTACTCACTGTATAAAAGGGAAAAGATTGCTTTTATAGAACAATAGAGTAGGATGTAGGGGAGTAATCCCCTACATCCTACTCTATTTGAAATATTTCGGTGCTATTTTACTTTGCTTGCCCTTTGCTCATAAGTTCGGCATAGGCAAGGGCATCTCTGATAATGCAACTGCTTTCAGTCTCTTTGTCTTCCTTGCAAATGGCCCTGTATTGTTGCTTGAAGACATCTGGACATTCCTCATAGGCATCGATAAGGACATATCTTATCCATTTGTCATAGTCCTTGGGATGAGGAAGCTTAAGTCTTCTCAGAAACATACCTGTGGCACGCTTCAAGGTGTTGGCATCGAGCTTGACGGCCTTGCCTGTTTCCATGTCTATCCAGGCAAACAACAGGTGGGCTACCTGCACAGAGCGATCTATGCTGATTTGAAAACATGATACCTTGAATCTTTTTTCAAATGCCAGACTTACTTCCTTTATTTGCTCCAGTGTGGTGGATGCTGGAACCTCAAAGGAAATTTCCCTGATGACCTTTGTGTTGCGATATGGCAGAAAAGAGGTCTTCTTTTCTATCACTCTAAGAAGTTTCTCGTATCTTGATACGTAAGTCTCTTCTATCCAATATTCTGGTTGCATGGGCAAATCTGCCCTAGCAACGTCAATGTTAAGGATTCCGTTATTTCTCATAAGGTTTGCGTTCAATATCATTTACTTTTTCCATAAGTCCCCATCTCTGTAAGTGAACTTAATCTCGTAGATGAAGGCGATAATGATGCCAATGACGGCAACACCGAATGCTATTCCCACTATTTTCATAGGCTCTCTTTGTTTTTTATGAACTTGTAATAGGCGTATGAGCGAAGGCTCTGAAAGTGTATGTAACTTCCCGACCAGTCCACTGCGGCCGGATTTCTGTCCATGATGGTTCTCGTTAGCACCTTTCCTGCTGAACTGTTGGGCAAGAACAGGTTCACTTCCTCGTACTCCTCGCTTTCTACGAGAAAGTGAGAGAGGTTGAAATGGTGGTTGAGGATGATGCAATCGCATTCCTTGGGGAGTGCAATCTTGCCGTCCTTCGACAAAGAGAGATAGGCCAGATAGTCCATGAAATTACTAAAAAGGCAGCAACTAGCGACTGAGCCTTTTTTAGAAGGTTGCAATGTGATGCCCTTGCGATGAATTGTCGTTGGTCTTTTCATCTCCGTCAGGCTGATGAACTCCACGCCTCCGTGTACGTTTCTCATTCCTATTCCGTGCCACACTCTGTTCAGGCTGCTACAGTCGATGGAATATACTTCTTCTGGTATCGAGGAAGAATTTATGCCAAATTCTTGCAGTTTTTCTTGATCTTTCACTGTCAAGGACTCAAAGCAGATTTCTTCTGCTGCGTGTTCCAAATGCAGTGCTTTTCCGTTCTTTTGCTTGTTCATGATTGTTAAATATTTATTCGTTTCACTCATTTACTTTTATCATCATGATGTTCCTACATCTTGTTTATTAACTTTTGTAGGTCTTGTGTCGTTCTTCCTAAGGCGAAATAGTCGCTAATGTCCTTTTCTTGTTTGGTTCCGCTGAGAGGTAACTCCAATCTGAAAACGTTGTAATTGCCATTGTACTCTTCCACTCTGCTCTTGGATTCCTTGATGCCTGTAGTATCAGAATCGTAAAGAAATATGATTTTTCTGAATCTCTGGGAAAGCAGCTTTATTTTGTCTGCAGGTATCTTTGCCGTCTCGCTGTTGAATGCTATGGCATTGTAGCCATGGGAAGCAAGGGACAGGACATCCTTTTCTCCACCAGTGATGAACACCATGTCGCCGTTTTCTTGCAACTGTTCCCATCCAAACACATATGGCGTTGGCAGGTCGCCGCCATACAGAAATCTGTTTTCTGCCTTAGGACGATATACTTTGATGCCCTTCATGTCGTTGAAGAAATAGCCGTAGGCTGGGATGGCCTTGGAACCAAATATGTTGAAACTCTTGCCGTCGGCTTTATAGAAAGTCACGCTTCTTAGGCTGTGAACATGATAGCGACGTAGGGTGTTGACATCGATTCCATACTTGTTCCAATACTCTAGTTCCCAAGACATAAATTCTTGTATGACAGGCATGAAAGTCTTGATACTTGATGTCTTGTTCTTGCTGATTTCTTGCTTGATGGCAGCTCTGTTGAACTGGGGCTTTGAGGAATACTTTCCCTTGTTCTCCTCAAAGACTCCCAGGCACAGATCCTGGTCGATTCTCTCCAATACGGCCTTGAAATCATTGCGGATGCTCATGTTCAGCACCCTTGCAGCGATTGCAAAGGCGTTGCCGCTACATCTGCTGTCGCCAAAGTCCTGGAGATAGTAGTAGGCTTGCTCTCCTGGAGGCTCGTTGAGATACAGATGGCAGGACGGACGGTTGTCGCCACTTCTGAAGGGGCTCTTGAACTTTTTCTTCAAGCACTCCTTACCCAGATAATAGCTGAAAATATCCAGTCCTCCATCTGTTTTCTCCAAAATTGTTTTGTATTCTTCCATGTAAAACCTAATTTTTGCCGCTTTATTTGCGATTTGAGACGTTTTGTTTGTTTCTGTGAGGAATTTATTGCTTGCCTCGGAAAAGTCGTCCTGAGCGTTGTTTTTTACGTTTTTTAGTGAATCTTGCGGAAGTTGATGTCTGGCATGTGTACCACTTCCATCAGCTCGTTGAGCCTTTCCGCAAGCCTGTCACCATATTTCGGGCGTATGTCTGCCATCGGCAAGTTGGTGGTGATGATGGTCGGGAGCATCTTGTCGTAGCGATACGACAACAGCTGCTCGATGGGCTTGTATCTGTTCCCGTACTCGCAGAAGTCCGTTTCTTCCGTTCCTAGCTCGTCGATGGCGAGGATGTAGGTGTTGGCGCATCGCTCAAACTTGGGCTTGTTACTTACGAACATCTGGTAGAGTTCTCTAGCCGTGACTAGCCAGATTCCTGCCTTGGAGCTGAACACGCTGCCTTCTCCATTGCTAGGATCGGGAATCTTGCAGCAGTTGATGAAGCTTCGCATCCCCTTCACGCAGGTGGTCTTTCCGTTGCCTGTGATGCCGTTGAGGACAAGCCAGCAGTGCTCCTTTCCGGTTGTTAACCACGAGGCGACTTTTTTCATGCTTTCCATCTGGGATGGTTCGGCAACGAAAGACTTCTCTCTCTTTTTCACCTCTTGGGCGAAATGATAGCGCAGATGCTCAAAGCACAGCTCTGGGGTGAACCCCATGTTAGAAATTTCCTTCATAGATGCCTCCTTCCGAACTTTTTGGTACAAACTTCTCGCCGCTCCAACGCTCTGAGGTTGGTGATGGGGAACGGTTGGAAGCCTGAGGTTGGTTGATAGTTCTCAAATTCTTTTCAAGCCAGTCGCAGAAATGACACTTGAAGTCTTTCATATCCTCATGCTTATCCTTGCCACGGCAGACTAGTTCAATCTCGAACTCGTCAACTTTGTTCTTCACTGCCTCTGATGTGAGGAGCTTGAATTTCTTCTGAATGGCAGTCAACCATGTGGTTTCTGACTTCACGAGGTCGGCAAAATTTTCTTTGTTTGATTTCTTTTGCTCGTTTTCTTTCTCCACCTCGGTCACTTCTAAAACTTCGACGAAATCCCCCTCACGCACGTGCGCGATGTCGTCGTCGATATTCTTTATTTCTTTTATTCTTTTATTCTTATATTCTTTTAGTGTTGCCCAAGTACTGCCAAACTCCTGCCCATCTTGTGCCAAGGTTGTGCCTATGTCTTGCCCACCTTGTGCCACCATTGTGCCGTCTTGGAATCTGGTTGAGCTGTAACTTGCTGTTTTATAATTATTTGTATCTCCGTTATTTTGTGTCGTTATTGCACCTTCTTTTGTGTTACTTTTACTTTCTATCAAGTTGTGCCCATCTTGTGCCACCATTGTGCCGTCTGAAAAATTCTTTTTCTGATAACTATCATAATTACAGATGGTTATGATGCTTTGTTTATGTGACACCCCTGGCAAATATTCTATTTCGCCAGTTCTCTGTAATCTTGTTAAGCAGGTTCTGATGCTTCGCTCGGAAATACCTGTTGCTTTCGTCGACAATCTCAATGTGGTATTGAGTTGCCATGCTTCACTTGTACCATTATTACCTACGACTAGTTTTGCTCTCAACATGAAATATACGTACAGGTGTACCATGTTTGGTTCATGGTACCAACCCCAATCGCAGATTTTGCGATATAGCTTTATCCAATCTGGTGCATTTTCATCTATGCCAACAGGTTGAAACTTGTTGAAATCTACAAGAATGATAATCCTGCCATGCTTTAGTTTCTTGTATTCGATTTCTTTGGTTCGTTGGAGTCTTGCAAGGCTTGTCCTTAACGACTTCAATGAAATTCCTGTTTCTTTGGATAGCGTGTTGAGAGAAACAAGACATTCGCCACGTTTGATGGTGATGTCGTTGTATTTGACATCATAAACGTTGGCGTTGAGAAGAAGGTACAGGTATAGTTGCACCATGTTTGCGTCATGGTACCAACTCCAATTCACAAAGTTGCGGGGCAACTTGATCCAACTGTTGTCTGCTATGTTCATGATTCTTTAGCTTTTGATTCTTCTATTCTGAAAGACACGCAAGGCTTGCCGCCTTTGTAGCTGATGATGATTTCATCGTCTTTCTCTTTTATGTCTCGTATGTAGGAAAGGAGAAATTTTCCTCTTTTCCAACTTAGCTCTTGCTTTTTTATGTCCTCGCCTAGGTTGTGGAGTGCAAGCTTGCACTCTTCTATGCCTTGGCAAGGGGCAAAGTACGAAGGCTTCAACTTCACGAGGAGGTCTATAAGCCAAGGTTGCTTCTCTGCTACTTGATAATATCTTTTGATTCTGTACATTGCTCTTTGCTTTAAAAGTAGTCTTGCTCTCTTCGGTGTAACTCCTGAAGGTCGCTGACTTTGTATTCTGTCTTTCCCTTTCTCTTGGAAAAAGGTTTGAGCTTGCCTTCCTTAATCCAACGACGCACATTCCCTGAACCGAACACTCTCATACTTTCTCGCTCACTATAATACTTTTTTGGAGGATTCTTTATCAAGAGCGCAATCTTTGGTGCCAGGAAAGTAGCTAAGTCTTCAAGAAATGTCTTGTAACTGACATTCTTGTCCTCAAACACGATTCGCTGTTCCATAAATTTCTGTTTTATTGTTCAACTCACTTGGATATACCACAGGATTTGAACGCCCATGATATATTCCTGCTTCCTTCAGTATCTTCAAGACACCACAGCGAGAAAAGTTGTATTTCTTGGCAAGGTGTTCCATCACAGGGGTTGGTTTCAGCACCTTGTTCAGGATGAGTTGCCCATACACGTTGAGGTAGTCGCTGATGACTTGCTCCCTCTTTTTTATTCTTTCGCCTATTGAGGTTCCAGAATAAACTTCGGTTAAAATTTCAAAGTTATTCTTGCTCATATTGTATTTTTTATGTATATTTGCAAACGTATTTCGTTTTACGAACGTTACTATTTCGTTATTTCGAGTGCAAAGATAAATAAAGTTTTAATAAAAACTTAAAGAAAGGTTTAAATTTAAGATAGTTTTATTTAATTTTACATATAATGACAGGTAATAGATTAAGAGAACTTTTAACTCTCGGAAATGTGAGCATTAAAGGTTTGGCTGAGAAATTGAATATGACTCAGCCTAATTTAAGTGCTCAGTTTAAGGTGCAAGATGT
The DNA here is from genome assembly GCA_900557255.1 of uncultured Prevotella sp. Next base: position 25,593 of record USSA01000006.1, on the reverse strand, counting down.
GAAGTCTGGCATCTTGGAGAGAATATGTGAAGTTCTTGGTGTGACCATGGACTTCTTCTATGGTGGAACAAAATACATGAAGAATGGCGGCGAAGGCTACGTTGCTAAAGAAGAAACTGTAGGCGTGGCGCAGGAAGAGGATGCAGCAATCCTATATAAGAAACGACAACAGAGCCTTGCTGATGCAAAAGACCAGGAGATTATATTTCTAAAGGGACAGGTGCAAGCATTGAAGGAAACTATCCAAATGCTTGGTGGCAAGAACTCAAATGTGGATGTGCCTATGCCGTTGCAGAAAAAGAATGCGTAATCATCCATCACGATTTCATGAAAAATAGATAATGAATTAACTATATATATAAATATGTATATAAATATAATAAGGTGTAAAGCCTTTACATAGACAGAAGGAAATATTATCCTATGTTTAGAGTAACCTACGGAAAGGGCTTCCCATACTGATAATATTGCTGCGGCGCAGGCTGCTGTAGAGGAGTAAAACTCTTCTGAAAGAAGATTGTACGATTAATGATTAGATAATTAGAGGAAAGTGTTTCGTAATGAAGCGCTTTCCTCTTTTTCGTCTTTTTTAGGTTAAATTTCGAAAGAAAATGAGCAAATCATTTGCAAGTTACATTTATTTTCCGTAATTTTGTCGGAAAATAGAGAAATATGGCAGCAAAAGAAGAAAAGGAAAAGGCAAAGTTTGTCAGAGAAACAATAGTGAAGTATTTCTTTGATATGAGTAAATCCACTTTTACTGTAATGGTATTAGGTGGGATGGCGGCTCTGTTTGGTATCGTTCAGACCAATCAGGAAGATTCTTACTGGGCGATATTTTGGGGTGTTTTCTTAACTGTCATTTTATTTATAATAGGTTTGTTAATTTCTAAAAGATAAATATATGAATACATTAGCTTTAACTTTTGCCGTGTGCTCAATAGTAGCATTGGCCTTTCTAGCATGGCTCTTTACTCCTTGGGGAAAGAAGTGGTCGAAGGAATTGTAGTGATGAAGAAGATAAAATATATATTATGTGCTTGCCTGATGGTGGCAAGCTTGGGTATGGAAGCCAAGTCGATGAAGGACTTGCTGGTTTCGATGCCCGATTCTGTTGTGCCTTATCTCAACCACAACCTGCGGCTGGAATTTACTGAGCTGCAGGAGATGGGAGTGAAGGCGGAAGTGAAGAATCTGTTAGGTGAAACGAGTGTGATGGATACGCTGACTGCTGATTTCGCCCAGTTGAGAACGAGTAAGAGCGCTACTTTGCAGATAAAGAAACTGCCATCAGCTGATGGCGATTCGCTGCTTTGCGTGGTGAAGACTTTTGCCGGAGTAGAAAAGGAGAGCGAACTCTATCTCTTTAATCAGGATTGGCAAGAGCAGGATGCCAGCAGAATTTTCGATGGAAAATCATTGCAGGAACTGGCTTCTTCGCTTGTAGCTAAACCCGATACGATGAGCGAGGCTCGGTTTGAGGAACTCAAGGGGAAAATTGAACTCAAAATCGTGAGTGCTTTGCTCCTGCAACACGAAAACAGCCTCGTAGTGCGCTTGGCTTTACCTTTCTTGTCTGCTGACGATAAGAAGGCTGTAAATGCAATAAAAGTGCAAAGAAAATTTAATTGGAATGGTAAAACTTTTAAGGAGAGTTAAATACTTGAAGTTTTTTGCTATAAACTATTGCAGGTTACAAGATTATTTGTACCTTTGCATCGTGTTTTTCATGGTATTAGATTATTAAGGTTAATAAAAGATTGGTTGTCGTGAGACAATCAATTTTTTTTGTCCCTATCTGAAGGCATCCTTCCCCTTGTCTTCCCCTTCGGCTGGAGACCGTTGGTTCAGACCATTTAGGGGTGTTTAGAAGACGATCATTCCGATGATACCGCAGATGAAAAGCAGCAGGATAGGGTTGGTCTTTCTGAATTTTGTGAAGTAGAAAGCAGCCAGAAACAGCATGATGCTTGCTCCGAAGACAAACGGATTGTCAGTTGGTGATCCGAAGTTCTCTTTATTCATCAGGAGAACGGCGGCAGCAGCTATCAGTCCGATGATGGCAGGGCGGAGTCCCGCAAAGATATCCTTTACGATTTTAGAATCCTTGTGCGTAATCAGATAGCGGCTGATGAGAATCATGATGATGAAAGGCAGCCACATGATGGAGAGCGAAGCCAATACCGAACCCAGACAGGCTGCCCAGGTAGGATAGCCGTCGTGAAGGCAGGCGGTATAACCTACGTAGGTGGCACAGTTGATGCCGATAGGTCCCGGTGTAGACTGGCTGATAGCCACAATATCCGTAAACTCAGCATTGGTAAGCCAATGGTTCTTCACTACCGTCTCGTTATGGATGAGCGAAAGCATCGCATATCCGCCACCAAAATTAAATGTACCAATCTTGGTAAATATCAGAAATAACTTTAGAAATAGCATAATCTCTATATTTTTTACCTTTTTACTTTTTTACCTTTCCATAGAGCCAGCCCAGCACACCGGCTGCGATGATGATGTAGATAGGGGAGATACCGAAAGCTGCAATCAGCAGACAGCAGACAACGGGAATCCAGATGTTGTAGCGGTTGATGTTTGCCGTCTTTGCCATCTTGAAGCAAGGTGCAGCAATGAGTGCTACTACGGCAGGGCGCACACCCATGAAGAACTTACCCACCCAATAATTGTCCTTGAAATGCTGGAAGAACATGGCGATGATGAGAATGGCGATGATAGAAGGCAGGGCGATGCCAATGGCACCCACAATGCCTCCCCAGACTCCCTTCAGCTTATAGCCGATATGACTCGCCATGTCGATGGCGAAGATGCCCGGAGTGGTCTGCGCTACTACCATGATATCCATGAACTCCTGTTTGTTCATCCACTTGTTCTTGTCTACAAATTCCTGTTCCATGATCGGTATCATGGCGTAGCCTCCACCTAGCGTGAAAGCCCCGATTTTATTGCACGTGAGGATAAATTTTACTAACATATCTGTTGTTTCTATATTATTTTTCTCTTATATCTGTTGAAATCGGCTGCAAAAATACACATAATTTGTTAAATATGCTAGCTTTCATGCGGATAATCTTCAAAATCGTGTGCTTTTTACCCGAAAATTTGTATCTTTGCAGCTAATATTTTATAATAAAAAGACATTAAACTATGAATCTGAAAGTACGCCTAGCAGTGATGAACTTCCTTGAGTTTGCAGTTTGGGGAGCTTATCTCACGTCTATGGGCAACTATCTCGGCAAGGCTGGGATGGGTGCCGAGATTTCCTGGTTCTATACCATCCAGGGAATCGTATCTATTTTTATGCCTACATTGATGGGTATTGTGGCAGATAAGTATATCCAGCCGCAACGTCTTTTGGGCTATTGTCACCTTTTGGCAGGAGCAGCCATGATAGGTCTGTTCGGTATGGGACAGGCCAGTCAGACTCCTAATGAGGCAATGTTTATGGCTGTTTACACCTTCAGCGTGGCATTCTATATGCCAACTTTGGCGTTGTCAAATACTTCTGCATTCAGTATATTGAAGAGCAACGGGCTTGACACCGTGAAGGCCTTCCCGCCAATCCGCGTGTTCGGAACCGTGGGTTTCATCCTTACGATGTGGATTGTGAACTGTGCTACCTGGGACAACGGTTCATTCTCGTTCCTGTTGAGCGAGAACGCCCATAAGTTCCAGTATACCCATTATCAGTTCCTGGTATCGGGTGTGCTCAGCATCCTTCTCTTCCTCTATTGCTTCTCATTGCCTAGCTGTCCTGTCGTGAAGAAAGAGGCAAAGAGCTGGGTGGAGACATGGGGGTTCGATGCCTTCAAACTCTTCAAGAGCCGTGAGATGGCGATGTTCTTCATCTTCTCTTGCATGCTCGGTATGAGTCTGCAGGTAACCAATGGCTATGCCACTCCGTTCATTACCAGTTTCAAGGGCGATCCTGCCATGCTTGATACCTTTGCAGCTAACAATGCTACGCTCCTGGTATCCATCTCTCAGGTGGCCGAGGCGCTCTGCATCCTTCTCATTCCATTCTTCCTGAAGCGTTATGGCATCAAGGTTGTGATGCTCATCGCCATGATGGCATGGGTTTTGCGATTCGGTTTCTTCGGATTGGGCAATCCTGCATTCCCAGGTGTTACCTTCTTCATCCTCTCATGCATCGTTTACGGTGTAGCCTTCGACTTCTTCAATGTGTCGGGCGGTCTGTTTGTAGACCAGAAATGTGATGTGAAGGTAAGAGCATCGGCTCAAGGTCTGTTCATGCTGATGACCAACGGTCTGGGAGCATCTATCGGAACCATTCTTGCAGGTATGGTTATCAACCATTACTGCCACTGGACAGATGATGGCTACCTGATGGGTGACTGGAAAACCTGCTGGTTCATCTTTGCTGGTTATGCGCTCGTGGTAGCTGTAGCCTTTGCTGTCCTTTTCCGTCCGAAGAAAGAACAGAAATAAGGAAGAAAAAGGTCATACTCAACGCGAGAGTAAAAACAGAATGTTACGTAAGAATATAAATAAATTTAAATAAAGAAAGGGTACATAATGATGTTGTACAAACTTAAACTCGCTGCCTGCTTTGGCATTCCGGAAGCTTCCGGGACATGTATTATTAGTTTGGTAGACGAATCCGAAAAAAGAGCTTTGTCTATTATGACTAATGAATATGTAGCAGAGCAGCTGAAGGCATGTAATTCGAAAACTTCTGATTTTGAAAATGATGTGGTCTCTGTACTTTGGACACTATTTGACAGACAAAATGTAGACGATTTCTATCTCGAATTCGATGCTACGCCAGAGAGGGGAGTATATGCTACTCTTGTGAATAAAATCACAAATGAACGTATGAGCATCAAGACTGACCAGGCTGTGTTGTTGTCTGTGGCTGCGGATATAGAAATGTATACAACAGAGCTGGTTATAAAGGAAATTTCTACTCCTTTTAATAAAAATGATATGAGTTCGACTTCTTGTGCGGTACCTATTTCGGCTTTGCCAGACCAGATGCTCGAAAAAGCATTGGATTGTGCCATTAATGAAGAAGATTACGAAACTGCCTCAGCCATTCGCGATGAGATAGAGCGCCGCAAAGGCAAAAAAAGTGAATAATTAAAGAATATTCTTACGGAATAACAGAAAATTAAGAAGAAAAAGTAACAATAAGAGGAAATGAAAGAAGTTAGATTTTTCTATGTGCCAGATGCGGCTACACAGACAGAACTGCCTCAGGAAGAGGCTACTCATGCACTCAGGGTTTTGCGTATCCAGGCGGGGGACGAATTGTTCCTGATGGATGGCAAGGGGGTGTTCTACCGTGCAGAAGTTTCGCTGGCTACCAACAAACGGTGCATCTATGAGGTGAAGGAGGTTATGCCGCAGCAGCCTGCCTGGCGCGGACACATTCACCTGGCTATCGCCCCGACAAAGATGATGGACCGCATTGAATGGATGGCAGAGAAGGCTACGGAAATCGGCTTCGATGAAATCTCTTTCCTCAACTGCAAGTTCTCTGAACGCAAGGTTATCCGCATAGACCGCATAGACAAGATTGTGGTTTCTGCCGTCAAGCAGAGCCACAAGGCTTGGAAACCTGTGGTCAACGAACTGCAGAACTTTAAAGATTTTATTACGGCTCCCCGCAATGGCAGAAAGTTTATCTGCCATTGTTATGAGGAGATAGAAAAGAAAGACTTTTTTGCCGAGATTTCCAAGTCATGTCCAGCTGCTGATGTTGCCGGAGCAACCCCGGAGGGTACTGATGACATCACCGTGCTGGTAGGACCTGAGGGCGATTTCTCTATCGATGAGGTGAGACTGGCCCTGGAAAACGGATATGAGAGTGTTTCGCTTGGCACCAGTCGCCTCCGTACGGAAACAGCAGGATTGGTGGCTGTCAACATGTGCCATCTGGCAAGAGCTTTATAATATTTACTAGTGTGATGAAAAGATTGTATAAGAGTTTGATGTTCATGTGCTTGGCTGTCGTATTGGGATTGCTGAGCTCATGCTCGGGCACTGACTATCTCAATGCCATTCCAAAGAAAAGTACTGCGCTCATCTCTGTTGACATGCAGCAGATGGCATCCGGCAAAAGCGATGAAGACAAGGCGGGAATGCTCAAGTCTCTGTTGCACGTTGAGGATGCATCGAAATGTGGCATCGACATCTCAGAGAAGATTTTTCTTTTTGAGAGTGCTGATGGCAACCTCGGACTTTGTGCCAAGGTGAGCGATGAGGGCGATGTGGAAGACTGGCTTGCTTCGCTTGCCAAACAGCATATCGCTACAGAGGTGAAGGAGCGCAAAGGCTTTCATTTCTCTGTATTGAAAAATTCGTGGCTGGTCGGCTTTTCTGATCAGGCACTCCTCGTTATGGGACCGGTTGTAGCCGATGCGCAGGCCCAGCTCCAGCAGCAGATGGTGAAATATCTGAAGGCTGATGAGGACGAAGGTATTACCGCATCGCCTATGTTTGAACGTCTGGAAACCATCACCTCGCCTATGGCTATGGTGGCTCAGGCTCAGGCGCTGCCGGAGAAGTTCGTAGCTCCGTTTACCCTTGGTACTCCTAAAGATACCGACCCTTCGCAGGTAGTGATTGCTGCTGAGATGGACGTGAAAGACGGTATCCTGCAGGTGAAGGGAGAAACTTTCTCCTTTAATAAAGAAATAGATGAGGCTCTGAAGAAGGCGGCTCAAACCTATCGTCCGATTAAAGGCAGCTACGTTAAGTCTATGCCTGCTGATGCCCTGGCGGGTATCTTCATGAACGTAAAGGGCGAGCAGTTCCTGCCGATGATGCAGAGCAACCGCAGCCTTCAGACCCTCCTGATGGGTATCAACCAGGCTATCGATATGGATAATATCATCCGTAGTGTGGATGGGGATATGGCTATCGTGATGCCTTCGCTTACGGATAACAATATGCAGATGACGATGGCTGCTAAACTGTCGCATGCCAAGTGGTTGGGCGATGTTGATTATTGGAAAACTTCATGTCCGGCTGGTGCGAAGATAGCCAATTGGGGCAAGAATGCTTACTTCTATACCGATGGCAAGACCTCGTTCTATTTCGGTGTGACGGATGACAAGCAGTTCTTTAGCGGAAGCGACCAGCTGATGGCGCAATATGCCGTGAAACCAAGTAATCATCCGATAGATGCAAAGATTCAGAAACTCATCGTCGGTCAGAAACTGGCAATGGTCATCAATCTCGCCAAGAGTTCTGGTAGTGACGGCTCAGGCAAGAATGATGCCATCTCTACCGTAACCGGTCTGCTCACCCCAGTCTTCGGAAATCTTACTTCGGTGGTCTATACTTTAAAGGTAAAAGATTAAACATTAAACATAAAAAAAGTGGAAAAGATTCAGCTTCATTCCGTTCTCCCACAGGTTTTTGCCCAGCGCACCGACCTGGATTCGGAGATATGGAAGCAGGATGTTACCTTCGAGAAAGGTCATCTTTATCTTATCGAGGCAGAGAGTGGCAGCGGAAAGAGTACTTTCTGCAGCTATGTGCTCGGCTATCGTCACGACTACAGCGGAAGCGTGATGTTCGACAATGATGTTACCGCCAACTACAAGGTGAAAGACTGGGTAGAGATGCGCAAGCGTCATATCAGCCATCTCTTTCAGGAACTCCGTCTCTTCCCTGAGCTTACTGCCCTGGAGAATGTAGAAATTAAGAACAAAATAACCGGATTCAAGACGCGTGAGCAGATTCTTAAATGGTTTGATATGCTCGGTATTGCTGATAAGGTAGATGCCAAAATCGGCAGAATGTCGTTCGGACAGCAGCAGCGTGTGGCAATGATGCGTGCGCTCTGTCAGCCTTTCGACTTCATTCTGGCTGATGAGCCTATCAGTCACCTCGACGACAACAATTCGCGCATCATGGCAGATATCATGATGACCGAAGCGAAGGAGCAGGGGGCTGGCGTCATCGTAACCAGTATAGGTAAACACATGGACTTAAACTATGAACATATATTTAGATTATGAATCTCGTTTGGAAATTATTGCGTCAGCATATCAGCATACCTCAGTTTGCGGGCTTTGCCTTCGCCAATCTCTTCGGTATGCTCATCGTTCTTTTCGGCTTTCAGTTTTATAAAGACGTGCTGCCTGTCTTCACTCAGCAAGACAGTTTCATGAAAGCCGACTACCTCATCATGAGCAAGAAGATAGGTATGGGAAATACCATCAGCGGCCGTTCCAATACCTTCTCGGGTTCTGAAATCGATGAAATCGGTGACCAGAAGTTTGTAAAGAAGATAGGAAAATTCACCTCTACTGAATATAAGGTAGATGCCCAGATGGGTGTCAACGGCGTGAACGTTCTGAATAGCGAACTCTTCTTCGAGAGTGTGCCTGATGGTTTCGTGGATGTGCCGCTCAAGGATTGGAAATATACGCCGGGAACTCAGGAGGTGCCAATCATCCTCCCGCGTACCTATATTAATATGTATAACTTCGGTTTCGCCCAGAGTCATTCGCTCCCTAAAATCAGCGATGGACTGATGGGCATGATCGATTTCAATATACAGATTCAGGCTGGTGGCAAGAAAGAGCAGTTCAAGGGAAAGGTAATCGGTTTCTCTTCGCGACTCAACACCATCCTCGTTCCACAGGCATTCATGGACTGGAGCAACCAGGAATTCGCTCCAAACCAGAAGAGCGATCCTAACCGCCTCATCGTAGAGGTAGGAAACCCGGGAGACGAGAACATCACCAAATACCTGGATGATAATGGTTATGAGGTAGAGACAGACAAACTAGATGCAGAGAAGACTACCTATTTCCTCCGCATGATGGTATCGATGGTGATGATTATCGGTTTGGTTATCTCCGTCTTGAGTTTCTATATCTTGATGCTCAGTATCTATCTGCTGGTACAGAAGAACTCTTCTAAGTTAGAGAACCTTCTTCTGATAGGTTACAGTCCGAACAATGTAGCAAAACCATATCAGGTGCTCACCATCGCCCTGAACATCGTGGTACTCATCATCGCCTGGATCATTCTCTTCTTCCTTCGCGATTACTACATGGGCTTCATCGAAACCCTCTTCCCTGATATCGACGAGGAAACCATGCTCCCAGCCATCGCCTTAGGTCTGCTCCTGTTCCTGATCGTTTCTATCCTGAACATCGTAGCCATCCGTCGCAAGGTAATGAGCATCTGGCAGCGAAAGGAGTAAGAGCGCCTAGCCTCCGTTCCAGGCGATTCCATCGCCTGTCATAAAAGCTCAGTCCCCAGCTTTTAGCCCCGAAAAAACTATAAGTAAACCCCCGTTATAAATAACAAATTAAAGGAAATCTGCGTTATTTGCTTAACGCAGATTTTTTTTATGTTATAAAACACTATTTTTCATGCTTTTGTAACAAATAAAAGCAATTTTTTTATTACTTTTGCAACCGATAACAATATAAGAGGGGAATCATATCCCCAAGTTTTAATAATTTTATATAATAAAAGGTATGCAGAAAAGATTGCATTTATTAGTGGCTTTGCTGGCCTTTATGGTATCCACAGCAATGGCGCAGATAACTACATCTAGCGTTAGTGGTAAAATTACAGCTAATGGCGAAGATGTCATTGGCGCAACAATCAAGGCTGTTCACCAACCTTCTGGTACAGTCTATCGTGCAGTGACCAACATGGATGGTCGTTATTCTATTCAGGGTATGCGCCCGGGTGGACCTTATGTTCTGGAAGTAACCTATGTGGGTTACAAGAACAAGCAGGTAAAGGGCATTTCTCTTTCTCTTGGTCAGAACACAGTCTTGAATGAGACTTTGGCTGAGGATGCTGCTCAGTTGGAAGACGTGGTAGTTGTAGCCAATCGTAACAACAACATGCGCACCGATCGTGCTGGTGCTACAACAAGTATCAATGCCGACCAAATCGAGGCTGTTCCTACCGTATCTCGTAGCATGAACGACCTCTTGAAGTTGACTCCTCAGGGTGCCAACGTTGGTAGCGGTTTCTCTGTAGGTGGTGGTAACTACCGTCAGTCTTACGTTACTGTCGATGGTGCTGCGTTCAACAATGCCTTCGGTATTGGTGGTAACCTGCCTGGTAACGGATCTCCAATCTCTCTCGATGCATTGGATCAGATTTCTGTATCTTCTTCTCCATACGATGTTCGTTTGAGCGGATTTACAGGCGGTGCTATCAGCGCCGTGACCAAGAGCGGTACCAATGACTTCAAGGGTACAGCTTATATGTACACTACCAACTCTCACTTGCGTGGTAACAAGGTAAGCGATTATGAGTTGAATCGTCTCCAGTCTCACTCTACTACATGGGGTGCCAGCTTCGGTGGTCCTATCATCAAGGATAAGTTGTTCTTCTTCGCCAATGGTGAGTATCAGAGCAACATCTCTGCCGGTCCTTCTGGTACAGCTCGTGTGAATGCTACAGATGCGTGGTCTCCAGCATCTGGTACAGTTCATCGCCCATTGCAGAGCGATATGGATGATATGCTCAGTTTCCTCAATAAGACCTATGGTTACAACCCTGGTCGTTATCAGGGATATTCTCTTGATACCCCTTCTTATAAGTTTCTGGCTCGTATCGACTGGAACATCAATGAGAACAACAAGTTGAACTTCCGTTTCTCTAAGAGTCACGATAAGGATTCTAATTCTCCTTCTAGCTCTACAACACCATTAAAAGATAGTTACATTTATCCAGGTGGAAACTCTGATGGCGTATCTATCACTGGTGGTAAATCCCAGTCTGGTCGTACAGCTAATTCTGGTTTGTATTTTGAGAGTTCCCGTTATTATCAGGAGAAGAACTTTACCTCTTTGGCTGCAGAGTGGAACTCAAAGTGGGGTAGCGTAAACAATGTGCTTCGTGCGACTTACTCTTATCAGGATGAGCCACGTTCATATGTGGGTGACATGTTCCCTACGGTTGATATCTTGAAGGATGGGGCTTATTATATGGGATTTGGTCCAGACCCATTCACAGAGGGTAACCTTCGTCAAGTGAAGACATTCGTTGCTACCGATGAGGCTTCCTGGTCTGCGGGAATACAAAATATTACAGCTGGTCTTCAATACGAAGTAAATGATATTACCAATGGATTCGGTCAAGCTTGTGCTGGTTATTACGTATATAGTTCTATGGAAGACTTCAAGGCCGGTGGTAAGCCTGCAGCTTATGGAATTACATTCCCAATGGATGGCAGTGACCAGTTCAAGTCTAAGATGAAATACAATCAGTTCTCTGCTTATATTCAGGATCAGGTAAACTTCTCTGAGCGTTTTCGCTTGACTGGTGGCTTACGTTTTGAATTACCTATCTATCCAGCTCTTAAGAATAATTACAACAAGGCTTTTGCTGCCATCAAGTTTAAGCAAAACGATGGATCAGAGCAAAGCTATGCCACCGATCAGTTGCCTGATGCTTCATTGACTGTATCTCCACGTGTAGGTTTCAACTGGGACATCCTTGGTAACCATAAGATCGTTCTTCGTGGTGGTACTGGTTATTTTATCGGTCGTTTGCCTAATGTATGGTTAGTTTCTTCTGTTGGTAATGCTGGTTGTGGTCAGTACACATATTTTTATAATACGGTTTCTGACCCTAAAAAGGGACCTAACCCTTCTTTCGGTGAACCTACTTTCAACCCTTCTCGTGATGAGCAGTTGAAACAGCTTACAATCAGCCAGTTGACTACTACGCCAGCTCCTCAAAATCCAACCATTATCGACAAGGATTTGAAGATGAACGCTACATGGAAATCTTCTTTGGCTGTTGACGTAAAGTTACCTTACGACATCGATTTCTCGTTGGAGGGTATCTATAGCCGTGAGTTTAATCCTGCTATCGTAGTCAACAAGGGTTACTGTTATGAAGGCGAAAAAACCATTAAGCTTGCCCCTGGTGACACTCGTCGCTACTACTCATTGAGTGCAAGTGGCAATAAGGATAATAAGTATCAGAATGCTTATATGATTACCAATGCTGGTCATAAAGCATACTATTACTCAATTACTGCATCTTTGGCTAAGAAGTTTGCCTTCGGTTTGAACCTCTCTGCATCTTATACCTATTCAAAGGCTAGATCTTATAGTGATGGTGTGGGCGATCAGGTTAACTCAGCATACTATAACAACCGTTACTCTGTAAATGGTAACAACGAGATGGAGTTGGGTTATGGTACATACGTGGCTCCTAACCGTTTGCTTATCTCTGCTTCCTACAAGAAGGATTATGCAAAGCATTTCGGTTCTGAGGTAGGTTTGATTTATGAAGGCATGAACATCGGTTATGCTGATGGTTACAGCTGCACACGCTATTCTTATAACTTGGGTACAAATGTTGTTAATGATTATGGTTCTAATGCCCTGATGTATGTGCCAGAGTCTCGTGAGGCTCTCAATGACTGGAATTTCATGGATGTTACTAATTCCAAGACAGGTGAGGTTACATATACTGCAGATGCACAGCGTGATGATTTCTGGAATTATATCAACCAGGATTCTTACTTGAAGAACCGCAAGGGACAATATGCTGAGCGTGGTGGTGCAGTTATGCCTTGGCATCATCAGTTGGACTTCAAGTTCAACCAGAACTTCTATCTCAATGTGGGTGGTCAGAAGAATACGCTTCAGTTTGGTGTAGATATCAAGAATTTGGCCAACTTGCTCAATAGTAGCTGGGGACTCTACAAGAGTGTTAAGAATACTTCTGCCTTGAAGTGGTCTGCTGAGTATAAGGATAAGGACACAGGTGTTGTAACTCCTGCTCATTTCAATTTCCAAAAGGATGGTAAGAATGTATTGAGCAAGACTTACACTAACTTGACAAGCTTCAACTCTACCTATTCTATCCAGTTCTCTATCCGTTACATCTTCAACTAATGGGTGAGTTCTGAAAATCAGAATCTGTGTAGACTATCGTACTATACATTAGTATAATATCATTCCGATGCACTTCTCTTTTTCGAGGGAAGTGCATCTTTTTTTTCGTTTATTTGCATCTTTTTGGTATATTCTATCATTTTTCTCTGTTTTTTGCTTGTTGTTTCAAAAATAATGTTTATATATTGCAACATATTTGTTTATAAGAGTGAATGCACACGGTACGAGGTGCGCGGTTCTCTCTTTATTTATTCACAAAAGAATTTAAACAACATGCAGAAAAGATTGCAACTACTTCTGGCTTTGCTCGTCTTCGTGGTGACTTCGGCAATGGCACAGATTACCACTTCGGGCATTAGTGGTAAGATTTCTTCCAATGACGAAACCGTTATTGGTGCTACAGTTACTGCTACACACCAGCCATCTGGTACTGTGTATCGTGCTGTAACAAATGTAGATGGTCGCTATACTATTCAGGGTATGCGTCCAGGTGGTCCTTACAAGGTAAGTATCTCTTATATCGGATATAAGGACAAGGTTTTCAACAATGTCAGTCTGAACTTGGGTGAAAGCCAAAATCTCTCTTGCTCTCTTCAGGAAGATGCCAAGCAGCTTCAGGAGGTTGTTGTTTCGGGTAAGGCTGGTCTGAATGGTACGAAGACCGGTGCGGCCATGAGTATCAATGCTCAGCAGATAGCTGATATGCCTTCTATCTCGCACAGTATTGCGGATGTGGCTCGCCTGAATCCACAGCTTACTACAAACGGACAGTCTGGCTCTATGTCATTCGCCGGTATGAACAACCGTTATAATTCATTCCAGATTGATGGTGTGATGAATAACGACGTGTTCGGTCTTACTGCTAATGGCAGTAATGGTGGTCAGGCAGGATCTCAGCCTGTTTCTATGGAGACTATTGACCAGATTCAGGTAAATATCGCTCCTTTCGATGTTCGCCAGGGTGGTTTTACCGGTGGTGCCATCAATGCGGTAACCAAGAGCGGTTCCAATGAATTCCATGGAAGTGGCTATTTCTATGGGAACAACCAGGATTTGGTAGGTCGTCATTATAAGAATATGGACGGTACCTATGCTCAGCCTTATGATGATGAGAAGGAAACTTTGTTCGGATTTACGCTCGGTGGTCCAATCATCAAGAACAAACTCTTCTTCTTCGCAAACTATGAGAATTCAGAAAAGTCGTACCCTACTCAGTATACCATCGATTCTCCAGATGTTAAGTTTAATCCGGATTTGGCTAAGGACTTGATGTCTAAGATTTATGACTTGGCTAATCGTCAGGGTTATGATTATGCTACTTCATGGGCAGATAAGGATAAGAACGTGAAGAGCCAGAAAGCTGGTTTGAAGTTGGATTGGAATATCAACGAGTTCAACAAGTTCTCTGTACGTTGGAGTTATGTTGATGCTAAGCAGACGCTTGGTCTGGGTGGTATTGCTACATTGAATACTACCGACCACTTGTATGATTTCAAATCTAAAACTCATTCTTTCTCAGCAGAGTTGCAGAGCCGCATCTCTCCAAACCTGAGCAATGAGGCACGTGTATCTTACGTTCGTGTTCGTGATGAGCGTACTTCTGGTCAGCCAGCACCATCTATTACTATCTATAAGGTAGGAAATGGTACCATGAATATCGGTAATGAATATTCCTCAATGGCTAATGGATTGAATCAGGACATTTATACCCTCGAAGATAACTTTACATGGTACAAGGGTAATCATACACTGACATTCGGTACACATAATGAGCTTTACAAGTTCTCTAACCTCTACCTTCCGAATCTCTATGGATGCTATTATTTTGATACTCCTGACGATTTCCTGAATTATTATAAAGGTTGTGGAGCCGATGGTTTGGGAGGTGATGGTAAGTATATCAAGAACTTCTACTTCACACAGGCTAATGTTGAGGTGACTGGTAATCCTCGTTGGGCACCAGAGTTTAGCGCAGCTCAGCTGGGCTTTTATGTACAGGACAAGTGGGATGTGACAGACAGCTTCCAGCTCACCTATGGTCTCCGTATGGATATGCCTCTGTTCTTTGATACTCCTACCGAGAATGCTAAATTCAATGAGTGGGCAGCAGGTAAGGGATATGGTTTCAAAACCAATCAGAAACTTGCCAGTACACCAATGTGGAGCCCTCGTGTAGGTTTCCGTTGGGATATTGAGAAGAACCGCAAATATATCCTTCGTGGAGGTATCGGTGTATTCACTGGTCGTATTCCTTTCGTCTGGTTGAGCAACAACTTTACGAATACTGGTGTGCAGACATCTTCTTACTCTGCAAAGAATAATTCTGCTGTGCAGCTCATCATGGATCCTAACAAGCAGACTCTGAATGCAGATAATCTGAAGGCTACCGGTAGCCAGCTGATTAATGTGTTTGACAAGGATTTCAAGTTCACTCAGACTATGCGTGTTAACCTTGGTTTCGATTTCAATCTCCTGGGTATCGACTGGACTGCTGAGGGTATCTTCAGCAAGAGTCTGAATGATGTTTATTACAAGAACTTGGCTTATGAGGAGTCTGGTAAGACCTTGTCTCAGACCTCTTACATGAACTGGGATAACCGTCCTCTTTATACAAAGGTGGCAGATGCTAAGTCGTTTACCAACATCTATGCAATGTATAATACCAGCAAGGGCTACAGCTACAGCCTGTCTTTGTCAGCAGCTAAGCACTTTGCGTTCGGTCTTGATCTGAATGCATCTTATACATTCACTCACTCAGAGTCTGTAAGCAGTATGACCTCATCTGTTGCTCAGAGCAACTGGCGTAATACTCATACTTATCGCTTCTCAAACAACCCAGAGTTGGCTAATAGTGGTTATAATGTGCCTCATACAGTGAAGGCTTCTGCTTTCTATCACTTCAACTGGGGAACCAACAAGTTGTTTACCACTACAGTAGGTCTTATCTACCAGGGTCAGAGCGGTTCTCCTTACTCTCTCGTATATAGTGGAGATATCAACGGAGATAATGGTACAAGTAATGACTTGATTTTCATCCCTACAGATGCGCAGGTAGACCAAATGCAGTTCTTGGGTACAGATGCTTATACTGCTGAGCAGCAGCGTGCTAATTTGAAGCAGTGGCTTGCTACTACTCGTTATGTGAAGGATCATCGTGGTGAGTACTTCGAGCGTTATGGTGATAACTTGCCATTCGAGAGTCATTTCGATTTCCACTTCGGTCAGAAGTTTGGAATCCGTACAGGTAAGTATGTACATGCTTTGGAACTTACTTTGGATATCATGAACGTGGCTAACCTCCTGAACAAGGATTGGGGCCGTACCTTCAGTAGTGGTTATAACAGCGAGTTTATTTCTCCTATCACGTACAAGGGTGATGGTGTATTCCAGTTTGCTAACCCATCAGATATGCCTCTCAAGTATCCTAGCTCATACTACAGCCGCTGGCGTGGCCAGGTTGGTTTGAAGTATACATTCTAAGGTATATTTCATGTTGGTATACACAAGTTCATACAACAGATATGAATAGATAAGATAAAAGAAAAGTCCCTGGAGAATGTAAATATCTCCAGGGACTTTTTGGCATTCTATATCTTTTTTCTATATAGAAAATCCTTTCTTTTTATATAAACAAATCCTATTTATAAGAACAAATCTTTCTTTGGCATGTTTGCCATATATTTCTTTCTCAGTTTCTCGAAGAAAGCCATTGTATCGTTAGAGAAACCATGGCCCTTCCAGGTGGATGTGTTCGTGATGAGAATCCAGCATTGGTTATCCGGATATTTCAGGACGATGGCTGATGTGCCGGCCAGCGAACCGGTACGAATCCATGGCTTGTTGCTCTTTGGTGTATAGTTCCAGCCGATAGAGTATTGGTGGTCAGCCTGCTCGCGCGTCATAAACTCGATACTCTTCTTGCTGAGGATATCCTTGACATGTGGCAAACCATCGATGCTGGCAATAAAGCGGCTCAACTCTGCAGTCGAACCACACCAGGCACCTGCACCCGAGAGGCGAGGGAGGTCGGTATCTCCATAGCATTTCTCTACCAGTCGTCCACTGTTGTTGTATTCATATACAGGGATGCTGCCCTGGTGCATGTAGTACTTCGTCTCGTTGGGGCGGCGGTCCTTTAAGTAAGTGCCGGCAATGTGCATGTCGTAGCATCCGGCAGGCTGGAGCACATACTTCTGCATGAAGTTTTCATATTTCATTCCGCTCTTCTTTTCTATAATCATGGAGAGAATCATGTAGCCCAGATTACTGTAGCATTTGCCTTCGCCAGGAGTATAACCCAGGTGGCGCTTCAAGAGAATCTTGAGCAGAGTAGGGTGATCAGGTGGCGTTTTGAGATGGTTCTGCATCATGATGTAGCGGGTGGAAGATACCGGGTCGCCGGCATAATTGTTGAAACCTGCCTGATGGCGCAGCAACTGTTCTACGGTGATATCGTAATATCGCTTGTCCTTGATACTGTTGTTGTAAACGGTATCGCGCAGGATTCCCTTTTCGCCAAACACCTTCTCGTTCAGTTTGAGTTTCTTCATCTCCTGCAACTTCATGATACCTACGGCTGTAATCAGTTTCGATACCGAGGCGAAGCGCATCAGCATGTTAGGTTCCATCCTGGTGCCTCGCTCCTTATCCGCCATTCCGAATCCGCGGGCATAGAGTAGCGAGTCGTTGCGGGTGATAACGAGTTGGGCTCCGTTGATTTCCCATCTCTTGAGATACCTTTCTATTACCGAGTCCATCTCATGATATTCCTTCCCCTCAGTCAGGGCATTTGATATGGAATCGTTGATGTGAACCTTAGGGAGCGAATCTGCCGCCTTGTTCTTGTCTGATGCTGATGTACAGCGAGATACACAGCTGTGTGTAGTCCATCCTACGATTGCTGTAAAGGTAAGCAATATGATTGCTATGCGTTTTTTTCTTAGTCGTCGTGCCATTTTATTTAATTTTTCTATGTGCAAAGATAATGCAATCTTCTCAAATAACAAAACATTGAAAATATATTTAAATTTATTTTGTATTGTCTATGAATT
The DNA here is from genome assembly GCA_900557255.1 of uncultured Prevotella sp. The sequence continues at coordinate 7,661 of USSA01000006.1, read as the reverse complement.
ATCGTACCTTTGTACCCAGTTATAAAGAAAAACAATGAAGAAGGTATTAAAAAAGGTATTAAGATCCATATTCTATATAGTAGTCATGTCGGTTCTGGCATTCCTGCCCGACTTCTGGCTTTGGCATATCGGGGTGAGTGAGTGGCCTTTGCTGCTAGCCATCTTATGGTGGGTTCCCTCGTTGTTACTTGTTCTTGCCGAAGTGGGGTTGCAGATGGGGTTCTTCCATAAGTTGTCAGTCCGTGTACTCTTTACTACCATACTTTTCTCGGCATTCCCTAAGGTTGTCTTCATCCTGTTCGATGCATTTCTTCCTTGGTTCTTTGCTCTGATTCCTGCTTTGGGTGTAATGGGGTGGTTTGCCTTCGGCTTTATAGAGGGTTGGAAGCGGTTAGAACTGAAACATATTACCTTTACCTCGCCCGATTTGCCACCTTATTTTGATGGTTACCGTCTGGTACAGATTACCGACTTTCATCTCGGTTCGTTTCCTCCCGGCAATGATTTCGTGCAGAAGGTGGTGGATGCGACCAACAATGAAGAACCCGATATGATTCTCTTCACGGGCGATCTGGTCAATAACCAAGCCAGCGAAGTGGAGCCTTATCTGAAGACGTTGGGGCAACTTCATGCCCAAGATGGCATCTATTCTATCTGGGGCAATCATGATTATTGTGAATATGGCAACAATCATTCTATCGGCGCTTTGAAGAGAAACCGCCGTATGCTCTATGGTTATCAGGAAAGTCTGGGGTGGCATCAGCTGATGAACGAACATCATGTGGTGAGTCATGGTATGGCATCTATCGCTGTCATAGGCGTAGAGAATCCCGGTCAGCCTCCTTTCACCAATCGCAGTAATCTGAAGAAAGCGATGAAGGGGTTGAATCCAGATATGTTTAAAATCCTCTTGAGTCATGATCCTCACCATTGGCGCAGAGAAGTAGTTGGTAAGAAGATACAACTTACTCTGGCGGGACATACGCATGCCGGACAATTGAAAATAGGTAAATGGACGCCTGCCCGCATGGCTTTCAAAGAGTGGGGCGGAGCTTACCGCATTGGTGAGCAGATGCTCTATGTATCATCGGGTATTGGTGGTTCTTTCCCTTTCCGCCTAGGCGCATGGCCTGAACTGACAGTTATCACGCTGAAACGTGATTTATAGTTCTTAAAGATAAAGAAACTGGTGTTTAAGTGTTAAAACATAGTTAAATATTAGCCGTTTGAACCATTGTGATGAAAAAAACGTGTTAAAAATTTGGTGGTTCGAATAAATATTGTACCTTTGCACTAGTTTTCGCATATATTTGGGCAAATGGGGGGTGTCGTGAGATTGTACTCCATTTGTTTTTTTTGAAGCAAGGCGAAAATACTTCACATCAGAAGTAGCTGTTCACATTTTAAATTTTATATTTAATATTGATAATAATGAAAATTCCTGTAGAAGAACAATATAAATACGTAAAACTTACTCTCCCGGATGGAAGCAAGGCTGAAGGTCAGGCTGTCTTGTTGCATGCCTGTTGTGCACCTTGTTCGGCGGCTATCGTAGAATGTATGCTTCGTAATGGCATGAAGCCTACTGTATATTTCAGTAACAGCAATATCTATCCTCAGCAGGAGTATGATGTACGCAAACACGAACTGAAACGATTTCTGGAAGCTCAGAATGTACCTTATGTAGAGGATGAGTATGATCATCAGGAATGGCTTTCTGTTATCAAGGGTTTAGAGGATGAGCCCGAGCGTGGCAGCCGTTGTTCTGTCTGCTTTCAGTTCCGCCTCTCTCATGCAGCCAAGTATGCGCAGGAGCATGGATTTCACCTTCTTACTACCACGTTGGCATCTTCGCGCTGGAAGAATATCAGGCAGATAGATACTGCCGGTCATCTTGCCGTTGAGGCTTATCCTGATGTAGAATGGTGGGATATGAATTGGCGGAAGGGCGGTTTGCAGAATCGCCGAGGTGAACTCTTGAGAATCAATGAATTCTATAATCAGTTATATTGTGGTTGCGAATTTAGTATGAGATAAATAAAAAAGCCCAGGACATCACGCCCTGGGCTTTTTTATAAGAATCTGTGAAATCTGTAGTGCTTAAGAAAGTCCTGTAATCTCACCGTTTACTACATCAATGCGCTCAGCCTGTGGGCTCTTTGGTAAGCCCGGCATACGCATGATAGGACCAGCGATGACTACAACCATCTCGGCACCCATATTTACGGTGATGTCGCGAACGTGGAGTTCGAAACCTTCTGTAGGACCGTATGCCTTGGCATCGGTAGAGAAACTGTACTGAGTCTTGGCAATACAGATAGGGAACTTTTCAGCACCCAGCTTCTTGATCTCTTCAATCATCGCCTTGGCAGAATCGCTCAATGTCACGCTGCCTGCTCCGTAAAGATTGAATGCAACCTTTTCTATCTTCTCCTCAACGCTATCGTTATCATCGTAAGCATAATAGAGAGGGGCTGATGGACGCTCATCAATGGTCTTCACTACGAGGTTGGCAAGTTCAATAGCTCCGTTTCCGCCTTCGGCAAAGGCGCTGTTTACGGCAAAACCGCAACCCATCTCCTCGCAATGCTTGCGCAATACTTCAATTTCTTCATCTGTATCGGTTGCAAACTTGTTGAATGCAATCACTACAGTCTGACCAAAGCTCTGCAGGTTCTTTACGTGCTTGTCGAGGTTCCAGTAGCCGGCTTCCATACCTGCGATGTTTGGCTTCTTGATATCTTCCAGAGCTACTCCACCATGCATCTTCAACGCCTGGAGGGTAACAACGAGAACGGTGAGGTCTGGTTGCAAACCTGTCTTGCGGCATTTGATGTCATAGAATTTCTCTGCACCGAGATCAGCACCGAATCCTGCCTCTGTAATAGCATAGTCGCCATACTCAAGAGCAGCTGCAGTAGCCATGACGGAATTGCAGCCATGAGCAATGTTGGCAAAAGGACCACAATGAACAAATGCTGGTGTACCCTCTGTTGTCTGAACCAGATTTGGCTTCAAAGCATCGAGAAGGAGAGCAACGATACTGCCACCTACACCCATATCCTTTACGGTAAATGGCTTGTCATCCTCGGTGATGCCCAGGAGGATGTTATCTATGCGTCGACGAAGATCATCGATGCTTGTTGCGAAACACATGATAGCCATGATTTCAGAAGCAGGAGTGATATCGAAGCCAGACTCAGTCTCGATGCCGTTCTTATCTCCTATACCGGTGATGATGCGGCGCAAACCTCTATCGTTCACATCCATGACGCGACGCCAAAGAATCTTCTTGAGTTTGAAGCCCTCTGCTTCGTGCTGGAAACGGTAATTGTCCAGAAGGGCAGCAATCATGTTGTTAGCCTCTGTGATGGCATGGAAGTCGCCAGTGAAATGGAGATTAATCTTATCCATAGGCAAAACCTGGGCGTAACCGCCACCTGCGGCACCACCCTTCATGCCAAAGCATGGACCGAGAGATGGTTCGCGCAAGGCTACGACTGACTTCTTGCCAATCTTCTGCATGCCCAATGCGAGACCTACAGATACCGTAGTCTTGCCATTACCAGCCTTGGTAGGACTGATAGCGGTAACGAGGATGAGGTGATGGTTCTTAAACTTGTTTCTGTCAATTTTGTCCGTAGTAATCTTAGCGATGTAACGGCCGTAGTTTTCCACTTGGTCTTCGTGAATTCCAAGTTCTGCTGCCACTTCATTGATAGGGCGCAATTTTACTGATTTAGCTATTTCAATATCTGTTAACATAAAATAAATAGTTTTATGGTGCAAAGGTACAGAAAAGTATTCATATATTAAAATAAGAATGTATAAAAAAACAAAATAAAAAAAAAGGAAGACTTTCCCCATTTCCAAATGATGAAGTTTAAAAAAGGTAAATTGTAGGATTTTGTCGTGTGAATGTAGTACCTTTGCAAGCGAATTTATATTTTATAGTACGTATGAACAAGTCTTTAGCATTAGCTCATTTTCAGACGAGCTTTCAGTTTATCACGCATCAGAACGAGCGCTTCTCTTATCTCGAAGGAGCCTATCTGGCACTTATCGGAGGATGTGATTGGGTTCAGCTTCGCATGAAAGGTGCTACCGATGAAGAGGTTGAGCCTATAGCCCGTAAGTTGAAGTTGGCTTGCGAGGGTGCCGGTGCAACTTTTATCCTCGACGACCGTGTAGAACTCGTGAAGAAGTTACAGATAGATGGTGTACATCTTGGAAAGAATGATATGCCGGTTGATGAGGCCCGTAAGTTCCTGGGTGATGAATTCATTATCGGAGGAACAGCCAATACATTTGATGATATTCGCCGTTTGCATGGACAGGGGGCTGACTATATCGGTTGTGGTCCGTTCCGCTATACTACTACCAAGGAGAAACTCTCTCCGGTGTTGGGTATAGAAGGTTATCGCCAGATTATTGAGCAGATGAGGGAGAATAAAATCTCTCTGCCTATGGTAGCCATCGGAGGTTTGACTCCAGACGATATAGATCCGCTTGCAGAATTGGGCATCGGTGTGGCAATGAGCGGTACCATCCTGAATGCGGAGAACCCTGTTACCATGACACGTCAGATTCATGACAAGTGTTTCGGATTATTCATGGAAAATCTCAATCATTTCTTTGAGAATCAGTAGAATGATACTCATAAATGATGATTTTGCATGAGAAAAGAGAAGAAAGTTCAGGTTTTCTTCTCTTTTCTCATTTTATTGTTGTAACTTTGCATCCTCATTGCAAAACTGTTGCAAGCCAATTACAAATAATGAATTTAAAAGACATGAAATTAATAGTGGGAATAAACTTAGGAAATATAGGAAAAACAGATGCTGTCGGAAAGAACGAGAACATCATGATATACGCACCTTCAGATAAAGGTGCTTAAAAACCCGGGCACAAACGTGTTCGGGCTTTTTTATTTTACTATATATAATAGGTGTAAAACCAACTCAAAATAGATAGTGTGTGCAAAATATATAATTATTAACTTTGTAAAAAAAAAGTATTAAAATGATGAAAACAGAATGGAGAGGTTTCAAAGGAAACATGTGGCAGAGTGAAGTGAATCTTCGTGATTTCATTCAGAACAACTACACTTGTTATGACGGCGATGAGTCGTTCCTTGCAGAACCAACTCAGGCAACTAACACCCTTTGGGGTATGTTGAAGGAACTCCAGAAGGAGGAGCGCGCCAAGGGTGGTGTGCTTGATATGGAAACAGAAATCGTTTCAGGATTGACAGCTTACGGTGCTGCTTATATCGGTGAAGGTACAAAGGATTTGGAGAAGGTAGTTGGTCTGCAGACCGATAAACCTCTGAAGCGTGCCTTCATGCCTTACGGTGGTATCAAGATGGCGGAGCAGGCTTGTACAACATATGGCTATCAGCCATCAGAGAAGCTCCACGAAATCTTCCACAAGTATTGCAAAACTCATAATGATGGCGTATTCGATGCTTATACTCCAGAGATGAAGCTCGTTCGCCATAACCACATTCTTACTGGTCTTCCTGATACTTACGGTCGTGGACGTATCGTGGGTGACTACCGTCGTGTAGCCCTCTATGGTATCGACTTCCTCATCGAGGAGAAGAAGAACGACCTCGCTAACATGGGCGACCGTGAGATGATCGACGACGTTATCCGTCTTCGTGAAGAGGTTGCTATGCAGATCAAGGCGCTCAAGGGCTTGAAGGAGATGGCTCAGTTGTATGGCTACGATATCAGCCAGCCAGCTAAGAACGCTCGCGAGGCTGTTCAGTGGTTGTACTTCGGTTACCTCGGAGCAGTGAAGACTCAGAATGGTGCTGCGATGTCTGTAGGCCGTATCTCTACATTCCTCGATATCTATATCCAGCGCGACTTGAACGAGGGTACTCTTACAGAGGATGAGGCTCAGGAGCTCATCGACCACTTGGTCATGAAGTTCCGTATGGTTAAGTTCGCCCGTATCCCTTCTTACAACGAACTCTTCACCGGTGACCCAGTTTGGGCTACTCTCGAGGTAGGTGGTATGGGTCAGGATGGCCGCTCAATGGTTACCAAGAACGACTTCCGTTTCCTCCACACATTGGAGAACATGGGTCCTTCACCAGAGCCAAACCTCACTGTACTCTATAGCTCTCGCTTGCCAAAGTCATTCAAGCACTACGCTTCTCTGATTTCTGTAAAGACAAGCTCTATCCAGTATGAGAACGATGACGTAATGCGTCCAGTTTGGGGTGACGACTATAGCATCTGCTGCTGTGTATCTGCTACACAGACAGGTAAGGAAATGCAGTTCTTCGGTGCACGTGCCAACTTGGCTAAGTGCTTGACCTACGCTGTATCTGGCGGTGTTGACTCAAAGACACGCGAGCAGTGCGGTCCTAAGTATCGCGCCGTTGAGGGTGATGTATTGACATACGAGGAGTTCATGCCACGTTTCATGGATATGATGGACTGGTTGGCTGGCGTTTATGTGAAGACATTGAACCTCATCCACTACATGCACGATAAGTACTTCTACGAGGCAGCAGAGTTGGCGCTCATCGATACAGATGTTCGTCGTACTTTCGCTACAGGTATCGCTGGTTTCAGCCACGTAGTTGACTCTATCTCAGCTATCAAGTATGCCAAGGTAAACATCGTCCGTGATGAGACCGGTTTCCCTCTCAGCTTCAAGACCGAGGGCGACTTCCCACGTTACGGTAACGATGATGAGCGTGCTGATGAGATTGCAGTATGGTTGCTCAAGACCTTCATGAACATGATCAAGAAGCATCATACATACCGCAATTCAGAGCCTACTACATCTATCCTGACTATTACATCAAATGTAGTATACGGTAAGTACACCAGCAACATGCCTGATGGTCGTCCAGCCGGTGCTCCTTTGGCTCCAGGTGCTAACCCATCTTACGGTGCAGAGAAGAATGGTCTTTTGGCTTCATTGAACTCAGTAGCTAAGTTGCCATACGAGTATGCTCTCGATGGTATCTCTAATACTCAGACCATCAGTCCAGGTGCTCTCGGACATAACGATGAGGAGCGTGCCCAGACATTGGTAGGTGTATTGGATGGTTACTTCAACCAGGGTTCTCACCACCTGAACGTGAACGTATTCGGTATCGACAAGCTCAAGGATGCGATGGAGCACCCAGAGAAGGAAGAGTACCAGAACTTCACCATCCGTGTGAGTGGTTACGCTGTTAAGTTCATCGACTTGACACGTGAGCAGCAGCTCGACGTAATCGCTCGTCAGGCTCACGAGAGACTCTAAGGAAGTGAAGAATGAAGAGGGAAGAGTGAAGAATTCTCTTGTCTCTTTGTAATATATAGATTGCCCGCTAGATTTTCTTTCCGAGGATATTTAGCGGGCATTTTAGCTTATTTAACTGCAAAATAGAACTTGGTATTGATAATTTTACTATCTTTGCAGTATGAATTTATCAAAAGATGGGAAAAGGACTTTATTTGCTGAAGCGAGTAAGTTCTGTTTGGACATTGCTAAGTTAGTTATTGGTGGTGTTCTTCTGGCGAGCATCATGAAGGAAGATATTGATAAAGTAACTCTTTATATGTTAGGAGTTCTTATAGTCTTGTTCTTTACCTTTTTGGGCTTCTTGTTTTTAATCATTTCTAAAAAGATAAAATAATTATGGGTGTATT
>USSA01000005.1 GCA_900557255.1 uncultured Prevotella sp. | reverse complement strand
TTATATAAAAACATTATAAAGCATTTAGATAGAGCTCGTTATCCCGAACTGAGGTAGGGCTTACTAAGCAGAATATCTGAGGTTGTATCATATAGCATTTCAAGAGTGGTGATGGCATGTTTGTTATAACAATAATTGGCAGAAAATCCTAACCAACCATACAGAACATCCCATCCTAAATTATATATATTGGTAGGAAGCAAGGAAGGATTGCCACCCTCGTAAATATAACGGTTGTCATATCTGGTAAAACCGGAAAGGACATCATAAGAAGGACGCTGAGTTTTCATCGATGCACTCCACTCCATCTGAAGTTTCCCCTTCTGATAACCAAGAGAGAATGTAGGGAACACATTATCGTAGGTCCTACTCATCTCCCGTTCAGAGCAGTCATGACTTACATGCTCATATCTTGCTCCAGCCTGTAAGCCAATATGATTGCCTATAGCAAGATCGACATTGGCAAATGCAGCAAAGTTTTGCTCTTCTATCCTACTGTCAGAAGTGGCGATATACTCCTGTTCGTTCTGATAGAAATTATGAACATGACTATTGGTATATTCTGTTCCAACATTGAGATTTACTTTTTCAGAAAGAGGATAACCCAATTCCAACTTACCAGCCAACATGCGGCGTTTGTTTCTTGTTATACTGTTCACATCACGTGAACCAAGTTCCTCACTCATTTCTACGGCATCTTGATAAGTCTTATCAGAAGACCAAAGAGCGGTAGCGTTCAGATTCACACTCATCTTGCCCAGTTTTCCCTCATAGTAGGCATCCGCCTCATGAACAGGACCTTGAATCGTACTACTTTCATCGTCATCATACTTCACTTTGCCTGCATGCTTCCCATCTTCCTTCACCTCATAGTCTGACTGCAGATTGAAATATTCATAGGTATTATTATAGACACTATAGAAGATACCCAATGAATTGTTATCATCTATCTGATAGTTCATTCCCCATTTTCCGTATGGATTATGGGAACGCAACGTTCCTGAATAGGGCATCGCCAAGTTTACCTGATGCTGATTACCCATAATCGTGGTCACCGTAGTTTGAGATAGATGACGATAGGTATCATTCCATGCCAAGAGCGAGAAAATATCCAAGCCACCCATGCGATAATTGAGATTTAAATTCTCTATCCAATTGTTCTTTTCGGCAAAGGAATACTTGGAATAGAGACTGCCACTCAAACCCATTCCCTGTTTCTTGATGGTATGTATGCGAATAACAGAACCCACCTCGGCATTATATTGTGCACCAGGATTGGTTATGACATCCACGCTTTTCACCTCCTTAGAAGAGAGATGCTGCAATTCCTTGGTATCGGTAACTTTTCTGCCATTGATATAAATTTCAGGAGTACCTTTTCCGAATACGCTACAACCTCCATCGGCGTTCACTCTTACACGAGGAATCTGTTTCAATAAGTCGGAAACCATACCTACATCGCTCAACAACGTACCCTGAACCTGGATCTGGAATCCACCATGGGTCAACTTGGTACGAGGGCGAACCGCCTTTACTATCACCTTCTGCAGGTTCATCGTTGCCTCCTTCAGAGTAATTGAACCAATCTTACCTGTATTATATGTATTGCTTGTCGTAATATAGCCTACGCAACTTACTCTTACTATCACCTTTCTGGCTCCACAGGGAATCACAAACTGGCCATTCTCATTCGTCACACCGCCATTAATCAATGAAGAGTCACGAACATTCAGCAGGGCTACATTGGCGAAATCTACAGGGCGATGATGCGCATCTACAATGCGACCTATCATCTTGGTGGGAGTCTTCTGCGTACACTCCACAAAGATGTTTTCGCCATCTATCGTCATCATCATCGGATAGAAGCCCATGATCTGGCGGATGGCATCCGGAGCAGTTCTCTTCACGATACTCGTTGTAACCGTGAAATCCTCCAGTTCATCATACATAAAGTTGATACGATAATCCTTGGTGCTCTTGGCAAGGATGGTGAGCGCTTCTGACATAGAAGTGTTGCGGAAGCTGCGGGTGATGCGTTGGGCATAGATGGTCTGAAGAGAAAGGCTCATCAGACCTACCAGCAGCATGATATATCTTAATCTTTTCATCTTATTCCACGATTAAAGTTTGACCTTCATGACGAATATTCACTTTCTCGAAATGATTCATCAGTTCGATGATATCATCCAGACTCATATTCTTTTCCAGTTGCAGGAAGAGACGGATGTGGCGAGCCGACTCGTTCTGATAAGTTACCTGGAGATGGAAATGCCCGGCAATAGGAGTAAGGATATTCTGAAGCTCAGCGTTTTCGTAAACCAATGGGAGCTGGGCAAGACTTGCAGAATCTGTCTTTTCTTCTATGTTGGATTTCTGAGGAGCAGCAACCTGCTGGATAGAATCCTTTCGGGATGACACGAGTTCGGTATTGTTGTTATCTGATGGCTGATAAGAACGGGTTACCAGATGAATGGCAGCAAAGGTAATGCCGGAGACGACAAGGACGGCTGCAACGGCAGCCACCTTTCTCATCGGGCTCCAGAGAGGAAACAGCTTGGCGGTTTGCTGGGTTTCTGCATTCTGACTCATCTCTTCTTTCAGCTTCATCTCATCTTTCAGTTTCTCCCATTCTGCATCAATCGAAGGCATCTTCATCTTTTCCTTCGACTTGGCGAAATCCAGAGACTGTCGGGTCTCTACCAACTGCTGATAGAGTTCGTTCACTTCCTCATCGCCCAGAAGTTCATCCTTTTGGGTTTCGGAATACTTTTCGGGATGCTCCAGGAGATCGAGGAGCATATCCCATTTCTGAGAATCCATCTTCTGAGGATTTATGTCAGATAATTCATGTTTCATTTTCTTTTCCTTTCTTCATTTTAGGGTTATTATTTTCCTTTCAACTTTTCTCTGAGCGTTCGCAAACCTTTTACGATATGCTTGTTCACTGCCGAGACACTGATGCCCAGCTCCTCCGCCGTATCCTTATACGACATTCCTTCCCGATAGCACAATCGGATGACGGAAGCAGTCTGGTCGGTCAGGTCATGATCGATGCAATCCACCGCAGCCTGCCATCGCTCTTCCAGACGAGAAGGTTCTTCCTCCGTCAATTTCTCTTCCGAGAGAGGGAGAAGCCGTTTCAGTCTTTCATCTCTCTTCTTTCTGGCTATAAGATTGATGCAGGCATTCTTCACGCTCCGCATCAGGTAAGCCCGGTCTGGAACCAGCTGTTTATCCCACAATCTGGAGAACACGTCGCTCACCACATCCCTCGCCTCCTCATTATCATGGAGCAAGGCAAAGGCAAAGCGATACATCTGCTCGTAATGGTCGTGGAACAGCCGTTCCATCCGCTGTTCATTTTCTTCTGTCATCACGTCATTTTCTTCTTGTTTCTACTCTTATATACAAGCTTTCCTGAAATCAATTACCCCTAAAATGAAGAAATCTTCTACTTTCTTTGGAAAGACAATGCAAAGATAATAAAAAACTAGAAAAAAGCTTGTTTTTTCGAATAAAAAGTGTATCTTTGCAGCTAAGAAACAACATCATTACAATATGGGTAAACAAGCCATCATAGAAGCTTTACGCCATTATTTCAGCACCCAACCCGTACTGAAAGCCTGGCTGTTCGGTTCTTTCTCCAAAGGGGAAGAAACGAAGGATAGCGATGTCGATATTATGGTTTCTTTGGACAAGAGCAAACCTATTGGATTAAAATTCTTCGGAATGTGGAGTGATTTGGAAGAACTCTTAGGTAGAAAAGTTGATTTGGTATCAGAAGGAACCTTACTCCCTTTTGCACAGGAATCAGTAGAACGTGATAAAATCTTAGTTTATGAGAGAACGAAGTAGAGATAAAAACCGCTTAGAGCACATGCTCAAAAGAAGTAAGATTTTAGAAGAACGCCGCAAACATGTTAATCCAGAGATTCGCAGGTCTATAGATTTGTCTTTCCAAATCGTAGATAGGATACATGACATTCTGGTTTCTAAAGGGATGAAGCAGAAAGACCTAGCCCTTCTACTCGGAAAACGGGAAGCGGAAATAAGCAAATGGATGCGGGGAACACATAATTTTACAATAGACACTCTTGTATCTATTGAGGATGCTCTCCAAGCTCCGATATTAAATGTAGTTCATCAGGATTTAGAAATATGTGTGTGATTTTTTAATCGGTCAAGCAAAGAGCAAACTAACATGGTTTTGCCTTCGCTTGACCGATTGTCATATATTCATTGTTGTATTGAGAGAGAAATTTATTTAATCGGCTCTGCATGGATACAATAGTAACTCTTTAAGGGATTTTCCTTATTCTTTTTCAAGATTAAAGCAACTAAACATCCCTCATAATCAGAGTTCCATTGCACAGGCGTATAGCCCTTCCAATACATCACAAGGTCTGCATCGGATGGCAAAGCCTTGAAACGGTTGCGGTACTTCTCTCTGTTCGAATCATCTACCACAACACCCTTGCCATACTGACCATAATACATATCCATCAAATCAACCAACATTCTTTTCTCCTCAGACAGTACAGCCTCATGCTTCTTCATGCTTTCCGGTTCCTCAGAATCCAACAGTACCCCTGATACAATGTATTCCAATTCAGAATATGGCTTTTCCGGAAACTCAGGAGAATAACGAGGAGAGACTATCCGGAACCGCTTGCTCCGGTCGAAGATGCAATACAAATCATAGTCTTCATTAGATGGATTCAGCAAGTCAGAAGAACCGAAATCGTAACCCATGAAACCATTATTATAGATATTGAGATAGATGCCGGAAGAATAAACCATACGTCCACCCTTATAGCCATCAGCAACAATCAATGTTCTATCTTCCTCCGTCATAGAAGTATTACGGCTGATCTGAAAAAGATAAGTGCTAAGGTTGATTGACACAGCATAACAATTGTTCTCATTTCTGAGACTCACTACCCTATCTGGCATTCCCTTACATGACCATACAATGGAATCATAATAATGATAATAAGGGTTAGCTGATGAGTTATTGTTCAGATAATCTGTCAAATCAAAACTCAAAAGTCTGAATGACTGAAATTTACTATATCCATCACCCATTCCATGGGCATCCTTAGAATTGGCATATACACACCGAATATAATAACGGCAATCATCCGGTACTTTTTCAGTTTCATTTGGCTTGTCTTCTTCATCACTCTTATCAATAGTATAAGTATTCTGCACATCAATCAATTCTAATGAAGATAAACGCTGATATACCACCAAGCCATAAACAGCTTTATCCTGATTGGCAGCTACTGTCACCGAACCAATCTTCTCCATCACATACAGGTAAGCTTCATCTTCATGAAACTTCACATCCAGGATTTGCATATAATCATCTACCTTACCTGCCTTATTTGTTTTGATGACAATGCCCGTCGCATCATCATACGACCAATCCTGCTTCTTGAAACAGAATATACGTGTATCCTCATCACGATAATAAGTCATCAACTGATTCTCAGATAAGAATTCATAGACCTTCGGACTATAATCCTTGATGCCTTCACGATAATCAGTTTTCGCAAGTTTACCGTTTTCCTTCACCTGATAGATGCCGACAGGTTGCCAGCCATAACTTACAAGCCACGAATTCAGAACATTCCTATCTATATCACAGACAGGAGCCTTTCCGGCTAAGATGCAATACCCGTCCTGATTTAAAACAAATGACTGGTTGAACAGTTCCTTGTCATTCCAAGGAAGGCTGTCCAACTTATCATCATCACTACTACAGCCAGTTAGCATCCAGATGCCAACCACCATGAATATCATCCATAAACAACGCTTCATATACTTTCTGTTTTTTATAATCTGTTCTTTTCTGAATTACCGGCACCCGTACCCTTGTACTTGCTTCTACTAACATTAAACTTATAGCTGAATGAACACATAATCATTCGGGTATCGGTATATTTTCTGGTATAGATATCGCTGGTACCATATACCAATCTTGTGGAATTGCGCATCGTCGCAAAAAGGTCATTGCCCGCCAAAATGACATTCAGGCGGTCGTGAAGAAAACTTCTACGCAAAGAGACGTCCACTCCTCCTTGTGCCATATAAAGCGGAAGCGCAGAATGGCCCTGCGTGTTCCAACTCATATCAATATTAAGCGTCCAACCGCATGGTAACGAAAACGCATTATTGAAAGAGCCGATGAATATCGGCTTGCTGTATGCCTTACCACCAATGGTCAGGAACTGCTTTCTAATACCAGCGTCTAACGTAGAATGCCACCATCCTATCGTCGGCGATGCCGTCAGTCCCACGTAACAAACCTGAGTATGATTCAAATTACGAAAGGTGTACATACTGATTAACTCATTGTCATGATACGGTTCTATCACCTGATAGCAAGGATCTACAAGATAACGCCAGTTGGCAAAAAACTGGAACCATTTATATCCCAGATTAATTCCTATGCCATATTCGAAGGTTGACTTGAGCAATGGGTTTCCACCCTGATAATAATAGCGACTATTATATTGCACATTACTACTTAACTGACTATAGGAAGGACGACTTACCGTCACCTTATAAACCATATTCATTTTCACATTCCCGATAGGAAAGGTCAAGGACACATTCGGAAAGAAATGGTCGTACTTACGACTCTGGTCGGGTACGAAATAATCCTTATTCTCCTCGCTCCAATAATCACCACCTGTATTATAGTAATTGGAAGAAACATGTTCGTATCTGAGGCCAGCATTCAGTTCTACCTTGTTTAGTCTCAATCCATAAGAAACAAAGGCTGCAAGATTACTTTCCTTCACCTGATCGTCCGTCTTGCCTGGCAAGTCAGTTCCCTGTTCATCTATAGTATAAAGATTGGCACGGCAACTTTCGGTAAACTCATTACCAATCTTCAGGGTACCTTTCCATACCGGAAAGCTCAGTACCAGCTTAGATGCATGCATCCAACTATCAGCCGTGAAATCAGATTCTATCGTACGAGAATCTCCGCCCTCAATTCCTGTTTCTTCAGAATATTGAGTCTGTCCTGTTTTCCGAAGATATATTTCCCCATTCCATTCTATGCTCACCTTTCCTATCTGTCCGGCATAATAAGCCGTAATATCCTGCGTAGGTCGGCTTTTGAAACGGCAATACATATCATTTGTATAGCTTTCTGTCTTGGAGCCATTCTTCCAGACATCCATCAGCGAATTCCATCCACCCCGACTATAAGGATTGATGTTCACCTCGTAAGTGGCACCCACGGAATGCCTATCATTGAAAACATAATTAAAACCAAGACTTCCACTGGTATAGTAACTCTTGTTTTTGATAATCAAGTCTTCGTTGATATTCATGAGCGTCTTGCCGTAGAGTCTGTTATCATTATTCTGATCCTGATAGCCCTGAGACAAACCACCATACAAATTGGAGAAGATATCCAATCCCCGATAGCGATAATTCAAATCTAGGACTTCACGATGATTGTTCTGATGATTGCGCTGATAGACTTGCCGATAAGTCAATCCCAGTCCTTCTCCCTTCTTTCTTGTCGTCTTGATTCTGATGACGGCCTGATAGGTTGCATCGTATTCAGCACCCGGCTCGGTTATCACCTCTACATGTTTGATGTCAGAAGAACTCAATCTGTCGAGATCAACGGTTCCCTTGATTTTCTTGTTATCGATATAAATCAAAGGTTTACCTTTGCCCAAGACTTCTATTTCTCCATTCTTCTGCATCACTCTCGGAAGATGTTTCAAAACATCTTCTGCCGAGCCCATTTTCTCCAAGGATGTACCTTCTACCTGAGCCACCAATCCTTCAGAAGTCATTCTGAAAGGCTGTCGATGTCCTTTCACTACTATTTTCTGCAGATTCATCGTTGCCTCTTTCAGAGTTATTGTCCCTATCTTACCTATATTATATGTATTGCTTGCCGTAATATAGCCCACGCAACTTACTCTTACTATCGCCTTTGTGGCTCCACAGGGAATCACGAACTGGCCGTTCTCATTTGTCACGCCACCATTTATCAATGAAGAATCACGAACATTCAGCAGGGCTACATTGGCGAAATCGACAGGGCGATTCTTATTATCTATGATGCGGCCTATCATCTTGGTGGGAGTCTTCTGCGTACACTCCACAATAATATTATCCTCCACCTGCGTCATCCTGATGGGATAGAATCCTATCAGCTGCATGATGGCATCTGGAACACTCTGGTTTCTGATGCTCTTGGTCACCCTGAAATCTTCCAGTTCATCATACACGAAGTTGATGGTGTATTTATGCTGGCGGGCGTTCAAATCCTTCAACGCCGCAGAGAACGACACATTATTATATTGTCGGGTGATGCGCTGGGCATAAGACTGCTGAACCCAAAGCAACAGGAAGAGAAGCAGAAGCTCTCTGATAAGCTTGCCGCTAACGGGCATTGGTTTCCAAAAATCTCTCATAAATATATCCTCCTATCTTATTTCACCATCAATGTTCCGTCAATATACTCTATCTGTATGCGGTCGAAAGCATTCAAAATCTCCAGGTTCTGCTCCAAAGTCTTCGTCTTGTTCCAGTTGAAGAAGAGACGGATGTGCTGGGCACCGGCATCCACATACTCCACCTTGACATGATAGAAACCGGATAACTGAGCCAGGATGGTTCCCAATTCAGCATCATCAAACACCACCGGCTTCATATCAAGCGAATCCTTATTCTCTGCTGTTGCAGCACGAAGACTGTCATTCGGCAGCGCCTGGGTTGTTGCCAGCTGTTCTGTCGCAGCCTTGTTATCCACTGTCTGATCAGAAGCCGGGAACCCCAACCAGCCATTGTGAATCGCAGCCAAGGCTACCCCCGAAAGGAAGATGATGCCGACGATGGATGCAGCAATCTTCATCCGGTTGCGATAAACGCTCTTGGATTTGCCGGCATCTATCGCCATCTTATCCTCGAGATGTGCCAGAACAAACTCCTTCCAAGCCTCATCCACATCCACATTCTTCGGTTTGGCTTTCTTGCCAGCCATTCTCGCCATCGCCAGTTCATGGAAGAACTCCTTCACTTCCTCATCGGCAAGCAGGCGTTCCACCTGCTCGTCGGTATATTTCTCGGGATGCTCCTGCATGTCAAAGAGCATCATCCGCTTTTCTTCTTTACTCATGTTTGTCATTGTCTTGCTCATTTAAATTGTTTCTTAATCCAGTCCATCGCCTTCGAGAGATGGTTGAATACCGTCACCTTGCTCACTCCCACTTCATCAGCCACCTCCTGATAAGATTTCTCCTGAAGATAGCGCAGACGGAAAATGAGTTGCCGGATAGGCGGTTCCAGGTCTTCGATGAGAAGCATCAGCCGGTCGAGTCGCTCGTCGGTCTCTTCAGAGAGAATCACGTCGGCATCATCCAGCAGCAGCTTCGCCACCCTTTCCTTCACGCTCTTACGAGCTATCAGGTTGAGACAGCGGTTGCGTACGCTCCGCATCAAGTAACCGTCCTCACTCCCAGGCACCAGAACCACATCATCGGCAAGAATCTGGGCGAATACTTCACTCACCACATCCTTGCTCTCGTCATCATCCGAAAGTATGCATCTGGCCAGATTGTACATCTTCGCGTAATGCTGACGGAATAACTGTTCTATGTCCTTTTTTCTGTTCATATACTATCTATACAGTTGAGCCAAGCGAAAAACTAAGCAAAACATCAACTTTTTTGTTTTTTCCTTTAAATCCGAATCGAAATCTCCAAGATTCTCCCCGGATTTGAATGCAAAAGTACACAAACTATCGGAGATAGAAGACAAATGGTAAGGATAAATCGATTTTCAGTTGATTTATTTGTTCATTCCAACATTTTTTAGTACTTTTGCCCACCAAATTACGAACAAGTAAATAAGATTGGTATAAAATAGGTATTACCAAGATAAAATAAAGAATAGATTAGATAAAGGAGAATAAGATTATGTCAACGATTATTTATCCATCACCGATATTCGGTCCGGTAAACTCCCGCCGTCTGGGAGTTTCACTGGGCATCAACCTCATGCCATCTGATGGTAAGGTCTGCTCATTCGACTGCGTTTATTGCGAATGCGGATTCAACGCCGACTTCCGTCCTAAGAAGAAGCGCCCTACCCGCGAGGAGGTAAGAGAAGGATTGGAGAAGGTTCTGAAAGAGCGCCACGACAACAACCAGTCTCTGGATGACATCACCTTCGCAGGAAACGGTGAACCTACGGGACACCCTGACTTCAAGGGAATCGTGGAAGATACGATGGAACTCTGCAAGAAATATTTCCCTGAAGCACAAGTATCCGTACTCAGCAATGCCACCTATATATATAAGGAGGAAGTGAGAGAGGCGCTGATGCTCGTGGATAACAACATCCTGAAACTGGATACCGTGGATATGGATTACATCAAGAAGTTGGACCGCCCTCAGCAGCCTAACTACGACGTGAAGGATGTAATCAAATATCTGAAGATGTTCAAAGGGCACGTCATCATCCAGACCATGTTCCTGAGAGGTGACGGTTTGGACAATACCAGCGAACACTTCGTAGCTCCTTGGCTGGAGGCAGTGAAAGACATCCAGCCTCAGCAGGTAATGGTTTATACCATCGCCCGCGAAACACCAGACAAGTTGCTGGAAAAGGCACCAAAGGAAGTACTCGATGCCATCAAGGAGCGTGTAGAGGTACTGGGCATCAAGTGTACAGCCAGCTATTAAGAGATAATCAGGATAAGAAAGAAAAGCAAGTAGAAAAAAGAAAGAATGAAAGCGAAAAGTAATATCCTTATTATCAGCGACATGTGTGGTTACGGAAAGGTATCTGCTGCAGTTCAGATGCCTATTCTCTCTTATATGGGACTCGACGTGTTCAATCTGCCCACCATGCTCATCAGCAACACCTTCCCATACGGCAAGTATGCCATTCTGGAATGCACTTCGTATATCGAGGAAGCCTTGCAGAAGTGGAACGAACTGGGCATTCACTTCGATGCCATCACCACGGGTTTCATGGCTTCGGAGCGTCAGGCGAAGCTGGTGGCACGTTATTGCAGGGAACAGGCTGCACTGGGCACCGACATCTATGTGGATCCCGTGATGGGCGATTACGGCAAGCTCTATGGTGGAGCCAGTGAGAGTACCGTGAGATGCATGAAGGAGATGCTGAGCGTATCGCATCTCTGTTTTCCCAACTATACCGAGGCTTGCCTGCTGACGGATTCGGAATACAAGGAAGAGGGAATCTCGGAGAAGGAAGCCTATGAACTGATAGATAAACTGAGAGCCATCGGTTCCCACTCCGTGCTCATCACCTCATGCATCGTAGAGGGTCAGCATGCCGTGGTAGGTTTCAATCATCTTACAGAAGAGTATTTCCTCCTGCCCTACGAAGAAATCCCTGTTCAGTTCCCGGGCACTGGCGACATCTTCTCCAGCATCATCGTGGGCAGACTGAAGGATGGCGATCATCTCCGCCATGCCACCCGCATCGCCATGGATACCCTGCGCAACTGGATAGACATCAACAAGGATGACAAGGACAAGAACCGAGGAATTCCTATAGAAAGGCATCTGGGGGACTTGTAGAAGAAATTGAAAGGTAGAAAAACAAGGAATTGATAAAGAGGAAAAAGGGGAACCTGCAAAAACAGATTCCCCATTTTTTATAGTCGATTGATAATAGAGTTATCATTCTGAATCTGACCTTTACGAGCCTTATACTTATTGTGGAAGCTATAAGTCAATGTCAGGCTATAACGGGAGTATGCCTTCTGATAGAACTCATAGTCGAGGACAGGATTGAGCTGATAGCCTTTCTGACGAAGCGTATGGAAGACATCAAATACGCTGAAACCCAGCGACAAGGCATCCTTCAAGAATGTTCGATTATACCCTAAACACACGTAGCCAAGAGGATGACTTTTATAGTTTGCATCTATCGTGCTCGTAGAATATTTTCCCTCCACAGAAAAACTACCTATCTTCTTGAAGGTGAGGTAATTGACGCAATTGCCTTTTACCACCCAAATGTGCTTTACATTATAACTCTTTGGAATATCGTCATAATAGCCAGTCAACCCCACATTGAGATTCCACCAAGGCAAGATTTTCCCATTGAAAGCATAATCAGCCCCCACGATGGTCTCTGAGCCAAAATTGGTTATATCACGATAAGTCTTGTCACCAATCGTCTCAAAATACCCAGCTATCACATCTTTCCTATGCTTATACGAGAAAGACAGAGAATGGTTACCATGCGTCAACTCCCATATAAGGGAGTTACTGATAGATGGCTGCACATTCGGATTGCCAGTTGTATAAAGAACGGATGAAATACGTTCCTTGTTATTGGTAAGAACACTAAACGAAGGACGGCTGATACTGCTGCTATATGTAAGACTCATACTGCTCTTGTCATTGAACTTATAAGACAGGTATGCATAAGGAAACCAGTTGGTATATCGCTTATCCACCTCTGTTTTATCAGTCAAGCGATTGATACCCTTCTGCCAAGTATTCTCCATTCGCATACTCAGATAAGCAAATACCTTCTCTCCAAAGTTCTTCGACAACCCGAGATAAGCAGCCGCAACCTGTTCCTGATACTTCCAATTGCTTGAAGTCAAATCTCCCTCCACGAGATTGTTCCTGATGTTCAATCCTGTGGTTCTGATATTATTCTCATATTTAGAACCTAAGCGAAGCGCCAAACTGCTAGGGAAATTATAACGGAAATCCGCCTGCAAACTTCCTGTATTGGCATTCGAGGTTGATTGATTATACTCATCCGTATGCAAAGGCTCATAATCTTCATAAGATGCCACGAAACTATTGCCCTTGTTGGCATACTTATAATTATAGTTGCCTAACACCTTTAGATAACTGTCTTTCTCATCTATTTTCCAATTGTAAGAAAGCACCGCATTCAGATAATCCGTTTTATTATGGTCGTTCATATCAGAAACACCTTGATACGTCATCTTATTGGCATCAGTAAACTTACAGTAACCACCTGCGCTAACAGCATGCCTCTTATTGATATTTCCATTCAGCTCTGCACCCAATAGATGATGATGCTTCTTATCAATGGCGTAGATACTACCCACACGATAGAAATATAACTTTTGGCTATTATCGTACGTTTCAGCTACAAGATGATGGGTATCAGTCTCCATAAAATGATGTTGCGTC
Organism: uncultured Prevotella sp.; assembly: GCA_900557255.1. The sequence goes on along the minus strand of USSA01000005.1, from coordinate 24,651 downwards.
TCACCATATAGGGCATTTCTTGCCGAGATATAATAAGTAGAGGCATAAACATTCCAACGCTCCGTTCCCAAGTTAAGATTCAATAATGGATAATAGGAATAAAACTTACTCGATTCTGGGCTTAGATTTCCCACATATCCCGTGATACTTCCATTAAAACCAGCCCGAATCCTTGTCCTGATATGAACAATGCCACCCTTAATGTCGGCATCATGCTCAGCACCATGCGTATCTTGTATCTCAATGCTTTGGATATCATCAGCCTTGATGCTTGAAAGGAAAGACTTCAGTTCCGTTCCTGCCAGTTGTCTGTCATTTACGAAAATGGTTGCCTCTGTATTATTCACCTTGATATTCACTCCTCCGGAAGCATCATCCTGCACCATCACCTTTGGAGCATACTTCAACACATCCGTGGCATTCATAGCCCCGATATTCTTCAGTTCACTCACATTGAAAACGGTCTTGTCTTCCTTGCGTTGAAACAAAGGCTTGTAGGCTTTCACCACCACCTTATTTAATGTATAGGCATCACGGAACAACCGGATACTGCCCATCTTGCCCACATTCACCCGTTTATACTGGGTCTTGTAGCCAACATAGGAGAAACGGACGATGACCTGCTTCTGATGAACAGGAATCACGAAGTCGCCAGAAAGATTGCTCACACCCCCATTCACATAGCTGGAATCCCTGACATCCAGAAGAGCGATGTTGACAAATTCCATCGGTGCCCCCTTATCATCCAACACCCTTCCTATCAGCTTCTGGGGTTCCTTCTGGACACACTCGAAATAGATCTCATCCTTGTCGAAGGTGGCACGGATGGGATAAAAGCCAATTACCTGGGTTACGATATCACGGACATCCTTGTTCTTGAAAGAAGTACTGACGGTGAAATCCTCCAACTCATCGTATATAAAATTGATTTTATATTGGGGTTGAGCCTTGTCTAGCCAGACCAAGACCTTACTGAACGAAGCCTTGTCGAAAGTATGCGACAAGCGTTGTGCATAGCCTGCCATAAGCGCCATACACAGAAATATCATAAATATGATTCTCTTCATAGTTTCTCTCTTTTTCACAGTTCCTGTCGGATAGGAACAAATCATGCGTATTTACTCTACAATCAACATCTGATTAGCCTCATCAAAGGAAAGATGTACCTTATCAAAGTGATTGATCTTGTCGATGATATCCTGCAGGGAATCCTTGCTATCCCATTGCAGATAAAAACGGATATGTGCTGCTGCCTGGTTGCGGTACTCCACCTTTACCTGCATCTTATCAGCAATATACTCCAAGATGCCAGACAACTCAATATCCTCAAAGATAACAGGGGCTTTCTTGGTTGGTTCTATCTTCAGCCAAGCGTCATCTACTGCAACCTTTGCCTTCTGTTTTTGCGGTGTCTTCACGCTATCTGTCACCAAAGCCGTCTCGTTCTTTTCTGCACGGTTCACAATATGATAGGCCGCATACGAAATGCCCGAAAGCATCAGCAATCCCACAAAGGCGGCTGCTATCTTCATCCAGGAAGATTGCCCTGTCGGATGATACGCTTTTGGGGAAATATCCCAAGCCTCATCCCCTTGCTTGGAATCAGTATCAGCAAGTTTTGTCTCAAACTCCTTCCAAGCTTCATCCACATCCACAGAATCTTTCGCCTTCTCATAGGCATAAGCCCGCTTCAGCAGAACTAACTGATCGTCATTACTCTTGTTGGTCATAACTCTGAATCTTTAAATTGTTCTTTAATCATCTTCGTAATGTTGGAAAGATGTTTCCAGACTGCCACTCGGCTGATACCCAGTTCCTCTCCTATCTCTCCATACTTCATCCCTCCCAGGAATCGCATCTTGAAAATGCACTGCTGTTGTGGGGTGAGATGGGTCTTGGCAAAATGCAGCATCTGCTCCAACCGGAGTTCATCTTCTTCTGGAGATGCAGCCATCTGTTGTTCGCTGGCATAAAGCATAGCGATACGCTGCCGGTTCGTTTTTTGTGAAATGCGCTTGAGGCAACTGTTTCGAACACTCGTTAGCAGATAGTGCTCGACGGTATCTGGCAACAATACGGTATCAGATTCGAGCAATCGTTCAAAGATGTCGCTAACCACATCCTTGCTCTCTTGCTCATCGTAGAGGATGCTGACAGCCATCCCATACATCCGCCCGTAATACTGCCTGAACAGTGTTGATATTTCTTTCTTTTCCATCACGATTTTTACTAGCTATTACCCTCGAGTAGAGAAAATGCTAACCTATGAATCCAACTTTTTTTGCAAAAGTACTCATTTTATCCTAAAAAAGAAAAGATAAGGAGGATATTTATTTTGCTGTTTCAAATATTGCACTTGATTATTTGCATATATCAAATAATAATTGTAAATTTGCGGTGGAAATATAAACTTCGAAGATTATGGCAAAGGAAAGTATCTATCCCGTTGGGGTGCAAACCTTCAGCGACATCATAGAGGAAGGTATGGTCTATGTAGATAAAACCGCCCTCATTTACAATATGGCAAAGAAATACAAATATGTGTTTCTTAGCCGTCCACGCCGTTTTGGTAAGTCCCTGCTAAGCAGTACGCTGCGCTCTTACTTTGAAGGAAGGGAAGAGCTTTTCAAAGGACTCGCCATCGAAACTTTGGAGAAAGAATGGACAGAATATCCTGTACTCCATTTCGATCTGTCAACCTTCAAGAACTGCGATTTATCTCTCTTTCCTGAAAAATTCGACATGCAATTACGCAGGTTCGAAAAGCAATTCGGAATAGAAGATATGAGGAAAAGTGCCGGTAACCGCTTAACCCAGCTCATAGAACAGGCAGAATCGATGACCGGCAGAAAAGTCGTTATCATTATTGACGAATACGATGCTCCTTTACTTGATGTATTGCATGATGAGACCAAACTGGAAGCTGTAAGAACTATCATGCAGGAGTTTTATGCGCCTATTAAAGCCAACAGTTCGCATATTCATTTTGCCTTTATCACGGGAATCACAAAATTCTCTCAACTCAGCATCTTCAGCACCATCAATAATCTTACCAACATCAGTATGGATCCGGAGTTTTCTACCATCTGCGGCATCACCAAGGATGAACTGGATACCATTCTGAAAGAAGATATTGCTTTGCTGGCTAGCAAAAATCATGTATCATTCGAAAGAATGAGAGAATTGCTAAGAGAAAACTATGATGGTTACCACTTCAGCAGGGAAGGTGAAGATATCTTCAATCCGTACAGTCTCATGAGAAGTTTTGCGGCAGGATTCATCGACAACTACTGGTATGCTTCGGGTACATCAACCTACCTGATTCATCAGATGCAACATTTCCATACAGATGTCACAACACTTGATGATATGTTTGCCTTTTCCTCATCCTTCGACCGTCCTACGGAAAAGATGAGCGATGCCTTGCCTTTGCTCTACCAAAGCGGCTATCTTACCATCAAAAAGTATGACCCGCTGAGCAATGGATATTATCTAGGCATTCCAAACAAAGAGGTAAGGGCAGGATTAATGGAAATACTCCTACAATAAATATAATGGAAAAGAAAGAAACAAATACACTCAGTATATTTCAGCGCCCGGTATGGGTAAGCCTGTTCGCCCTTACGGCTGCTATCTCGTGGGGATGGGCTTACCCATTGATCAAAATGGGAATGGAGGAATATCAGATTACAGCAGACATGACCGGAAGCAAGATGCTTTTTGCAGGCATCCGCTTCTTCATCTCCGGCATCATCATCCTGGCCATCGCCAGAAGCTCGCATCGTAAATTCGGATTCAAGAAGAAAGCTGTTCAAGAGAATGTCTGGTTCCTTCTCCTCTATGCACTCCTCAACACCACCCTTCATTATGCCTTCTTCTATTTCGGACTCTCGCATAATGCTGGAGCACGTTCGGCGATACTCAATTCGATGAGCGTCTTCACGGTGGTTATCCTTGCCTGCATCTTCTTCAAGAGCGACAGGATGACGTGGCGAAAGGCATTAGGCTGCATCATCGGCTTCCTGGGCATCCTTGCCTTGAACCTTGGCGGAAAGGAAAGCGGAAGTTTCACATTCCTGGGCGATGGTATGATTATTCTCAATGCCCTGTGTGGAGCCAGTGCTTCCCTGCTGACCCGAGGCTTGAGCAAGAGGGTGGATGTTTTCGTAGGAACCGGTTATTCGCTAAGCATCGGTGGAGCCTTGCTGGTGATTCCTGCATTGTTAATGGGTGGCTATCTGCCAGTCATCAGCCTCTGGGGCATCACTATCCTTCTGCTGCTCATCGCCATCTCAACCATCAGTTTCGCTCTCTACAACAAATTATTGAGCTGCAATCCCGTAGGAAAGGTAGCGATATACAATTCGCTCATCCCCGTAGTAGGAGCCATCACCTCCTGTCTCTGTCTTGGCGAAACCTTCTACTGGAAGTATCTGATAGCAGGCGCATTGGCTACTGCCGGAATTTATATCATCAATAAAGGGAAGAAATAAATTCCGGCTGTTGCCCATGCAACCATATAGAAAGCAAAGCCACCTATTTCAATATACCCGTTTCGCGCTCCTCATTGTTGATATTCCGCTGTATCTTACGGTATTCCTTTCCCCGATTGATATTCCAGGCAACACCGATACGGAACAAATTTCCTCCCGAATTATCATAACCACAAACCTGCTTACGGAGCAAAGCGTTGACGATTTCTGCAGAATAGGATTTCGGATGAGCCATAAACGGATTATGCATATAGAGCGTAAAATCGAAATCACCCATATGATAACTGGCTGAGGCTGCCAATGAAGGAGGATTATGCCCGATGTTCTCTCCCTCCATAAAATTCCAACCGTTATCAGCATACAGCATCACTGTCCATTTTCCCCAATACCCCTGTAATGTTCCACCATAATTATAAGCGGTATAACAATGATTGTACTCATCGCCCTTATTGAAAAAACGGTCAATACCTGCGTTCACCGATAATATAAGGTGGTCGGGGATAATGTCAAACCGGGTTTCATTCGTAAGATATAACATATTACAATGGGGCTGATTCTCCTGGGTATAAAGAAACTGATCATCTTCCGTGCGGGTGTATTTCGCCAAATTACAATGACGATTGATGCGATAATTCAAGGTAAAATCTGTATTTATCCTTGGTTTACTGAAAGAGAACGCAACCCAGTTCTCATATATACTGTTAGGCTTAAGCGAAGGATTACCCACAGTCCATTCCATACTGTTCTTTCGAATACGGGTATCCGAAATCATAGCTATCTGCGAAATATGCTGTGATAATTCACTTCCCAAGCGAATCTGAAACGAAGATGTCAAGCAATAAGCCAATGTGAGTTTCGGACGACAAAGCCAAAAACTAAAATCCTCATCTCCCTGTCGATAAGTCTGATTACTCAACCCGAAGCCAGCTACATAAGTTAAACGGGATGTTCCTTCCTTGAATTGCCCCAAACTTCCCTTGATTTGTGCAAAACCATAAATACCCAATGAACGGATACCATTCTCGCTAACCACATCACCCAAATACTGATTATCCATATATTTCCAGTTCAAGTTGGTTCCTGCAGAAAAAGTAAAGGGTTTCAACCGGTTTTCATAGATAGCCTCGGCTATGAGCGAATAGGTCTTTCCATCTACCTGATATTGATAGGGTTCGCCCTCACCTTCATAATAGGCTCCTTTGGTGTGGATATAAGTGCCCAAAACATCTGCCGACAAAGACTGATGCTTGCCCAACTGATGATAGAAATACAAATCGAGAGCAGGAGTAAAATCCCTACCCTTGCTGGTTCTGTAAACAGGATACGCAGGCTTTCCAGATTCAGAAAACCACATCTCATTCGATGTATAAGGCTGATTGCTGAAATCCGTGGTAAGCGTTGTCTGGAATACATATAAGGCAGAATCAGCCAGATTATACTTCAACTGCAATGTATTATCATAATTTCGAGTTGCCACATTCATGATTTTTCGAGATATCTGATACTCAGAACCATCATGTAAAAGATATTGAGCATTCTCATTATATTCGGATGCCTTATTATCCACATAAGTCTGCTCATATAAAATATACAATTGGCTCTTTCCCCTATTGACAGATGCATAGACATCGTTCGAACCGAGCTTGGTAGTTAGCGCATTAGTCAGGTTGAAGCCCAAACTGCCACCCGATGAAGCCCTGCGGGTATGAATATCTATCACGTATGCAATATTCTTTCCATATCTTACGCCAGGACTGTCAATATAATCTACACTCATAATAGAAGCTACATCCAGCATCTGCACGTCATGCATATTGGCGAGAATGCCATTGATACGAATCTGCACTTCTCCTTTATTATCGGTAGCAGAAATGGAACGGCCAGCCTCATCAACCCTGATATGAGGCAAAGCTAACTTTCCCAAAAGCGAAAAACCAGAAAAAGAACGCTGCTTCTGAATATCGCTTGGGAATATCAACTTGCCATCTTCCTTGTTGACTACTCGTGCCGCCTTCACAACAACCTCTTGCAAGGCTATAGAATCATTCGATACCTTCTGGATTTCCTGGGCACGTATTTCTGCACAAGAGATCAATGCCCACAGCATCACCATAGCTGTTAACAATTTACTTTTCTTCATTGTCATCATATACTTTTCTAAAACTTGTTTTCTGCTGCAAAGGTATCAAAAAGAGAAGACCGAAGCGAAAAATATGGCTGACATGAGTCTGACATTTATCAATTAACGAATATTATATCTAGTTTTATACCATCTTTCATAGAATTTCTGTACTTTTGCATTTGAATCTTTAAACAGTATATCATTTAAACAGAATAGATAATATGAAACTGAAAGCATATCATTCCATCCTCATCTTCGCCATCCTTGTGATGTCTGCGGCATTCTCCAGCGTAAGCAACTACCGCAAGGCACAGTATGCCATTGTACAAGATATGAACAAAGCTTTGGCTCTGACTCTTCAGGAAAATAAATATCAATGGATTACGCCTGATACCATCCAGAGCTACCGCTCACATCTCAGCATCGACCTGCTGAAATCGACCAGTAATCTCTGCTATGTGATGGAAGACAGAAGAAGAGGCAAGAACAATTCCCAGTTGGTAAATAGCGCCAACCTGCTCAGCAGCAAACAGATGCTCCTCAACGAGCATTCTATCCAAAGTTATGCTAACTGTTCGATGGCAGATGTTTTGAGTATGAGCAACCAGCGGACATCTTTGACGCTTACCCTCATGGCTATGATTTGGGCAATTGCATCGCTATACTATCATCGCAGAAAACAACCCTGGAATCATGAGGCTGATATGTTCGGCACCATGTGCTATTCTCAAGACGAGGATTCCTTCTACAATCAGGAAAACGGACAAGCCATCAAGTTTACTCCGATGCAGCACCAGCTGATGCAACTCTTCTTCGACAATACGCATCATCAACTCTCCAAACAGGAGATTTGTAATGCTCTTTGGCCCAAGAAACCGGATGCCAGTGAAACGCTCTATACCTTGATTCGCCGTATCAAACCGGTGATTGAGCAAAATAGCAACCTCATGATTGAGTCGGAAAGAGGCAAGTCTTACCGACTGATAATCAGATAAGTTCAGAAATGTCAGCTAAATGTCATACTTGTTATTTGGCTTTTTCCCATCTTCTTCATACCTTTGCAGCTAAAATACAAAAGAAGCAAAGATATGAAGAAGATTTTTTTGATAGCAGTTGTCTTGCTGATGATGATAAACTTCATCATCAACTATCATCATGAGGTTACGAAAGATCAGCATACACCGATGGCGGATTTCAAGACCAAGGTAGAGATGGCACCCATGAAGGAATACAATGATCCAGACTTCGGCTACGTTGTCAAATATCCTTGCTTCTTCCAGCAGGAGGATACTTCGGTATCGGGATACCAGGGCTATGCCCGCTTCTCATTTACCAATCATGCCAACATCATCCTGGAGAGTTACGTTACCCCCAACTATAGCAACACCCTTCAGGCTTGTGCCGATTCTCTAGCCCAGAAGCTTCATTCGGAGCGGACGATGCAGGCATCGAATAAGGCATTCATCCTCTCCGGTCCTGTCTATGAAAACGGAGTAAGAGTAGATGGCTACAGTCATTATGATAAATTCATCAAAAGTGGCAGAATACTCTTCGTCTATTCCCTCACCTATCCCGACAGTTACAAGCCAGCCATGCCCCGACTGTTCAAACTCATAGACGACTGGAGAGTTTTAGGTGCATATTAATCAGCCTTGAAGATATCCTCACGAGCCTCTTGGAATTGTATAAAAACAGCTTTCAAAGAAGATAAAAGCACTTGATTATTTGCATATATCAAATAATAATTGTACATTTGCGGTGTAAATATAAACATCGAAGATTATGTCAATATTCAGTCACCTCTTTGGAAGGAAGAACAATCTCACCGTAAACTCTGACATCAAGAAGAAAGATGCCAGAAGCAGAAACATTGCCTTCGTGGATACCGAAGTGGGACTGAAAGACCATAAAATACACGACATCGGAGCATTGCGTTATGACGGAGCCAACTTTCACCAAGCATCGCAGACGGCACTGAACAAGTTCCTGCAAGAAGGAAAGGTTAACTATATCTGCGGTCATAACCTCATTCATCACGATGCCCGCTATCTCCAACTCAACGGCATACTGATAGATACCCTCTATCTCTCCCCGCTCCTCTTCCCCAAGCGCCCTTACCATCATCTGGTAAAGGACGACAAACTGATGAGCGAGCAGATGAATAATCCAGTCAATGACTGCGAGAAAGCCAAGGAGCTTTTGATGGATGAAATCGCTGCATGGAATCAATTATCAGAAAGAAAGAGGAAAATCTTCACCTTGCTGCTCCAGCATGAAGAGGAATTCAGAGGATTCCTGATGTATGTGGGAGCCATCGAAAAGGATGATGCAATCATAGAAGTTTCAGAATTCATTCTTTCTGAATACAAGAATCATATTTGCGCCCATGCCGACATTCCGGCTCTTGCAGCCCAATCGCCTTGCGGCTTGGCATACGCCTTGGCCCTCATAGGCACAGACGATTACCAATCTGTAACCCCAGGTTGGGTACTCTTCCATTATCCCGAAGTAGAACATATCATCTATATGCTCTGCCATACTCAATGCACCGATGGCTGCGAGTATTGCAACCGCATGCTCGACATTCATCACAACCTGAAACAACTCTTTGGCTATGATGCCTTCCGTATCTATGATGGCGAACCGCTGCAGGAACAGGCATCGCAGGCAGCAGTGGATGGCAAGTCATTATTGGCGATATTTCCTACGGGTGGCGGCAAGTCGCTCACCTTCCAGTTGCCAGCCTTGATGGATGGCAGAACCATACATGGACTCACCGTGGTTATCTCGCCTCTGCAATCATTGATGAAAGACCAGGTAGATAACCTCGCAGACCGCGGCTTCACCGATGCCGTAACCATCAACGGTCTCCTCGACCCTATCTCCCGCTCCCTAGCCATCGAACGAGTGCAGAGCGGAGATGCCACCTTATTATATATAGCACCAGAGATGTTGCGCTCCAAAACCATCGAGCGCATCCTGATGGCACGGCATGTGGTGAGATTCGTCATTGATGAAGCTCACTGCTTCTCTGCATGGGGACAAGACTTCCGGGTGGATTACCTATACATCGGCAAGTTTATCAAGGAATACCAGGAACGCAAGTTTGGCAAGGATGCAATGGCCCGTAATCATGGTCAAACCCTGATACCCGTATCTTGCTTCACCGCCACTGCAAAACAGAAGGTGGTACAGGACATCTGCGACTATTTCAAGCATTGGCTGGGCACCGACCTTCAGCTCTTCGCCTCATCAGCCTCACGTACCAATCTGCACTATTCCGTTATCCACGTAGATAGTGACGGCAACAAATACAATCTACTGCGTTCACTGGTAGAGCAGGCTGATTGCCCTACCATCATCTACGTATCCCGCACCAAGCGAACCCGGGAACTCGCCCAGAAGCTGACCCGTGACGGCATATCTGCCCTGCCCTATAATGGCAAGATGGATGCCGATGAGAAGATACACAATCAGGATGCCTTCATGAGCGATAAGGTTAGAATCATCGTTGCCACCTCCGCCTTCGGCATGGGAGTAGACAAGAGCGATGTGGGGCTGGTTATCCACTACGACATCTCCGACTCTCTGGAGAACTATGTACAAGAGGCTGGACGTGCAGGAAGAGACCCACACCTCAATGCCAAATGCTATGTACTCTATAGCGACGAGGACTTAGATAAGCACTTCATTCTGCTCAACCAAACCAAACTGAGCATCAGTGAGATACAACAGGTATGGAAAGCCGTTAAGGATTTTACCAAGCAGCGTCCACATGTAAGTTGTTCGGCACTGGAGATAGCCCGCCAAGCCGGTTGGGATGACTCGGTATCCGACATAGAAACCCGTGTTCGCACCGCCCTTTCTGCTCTAGAACAGAGCGGATACATAGAGCGTGGCAACAACATTCCGCATGTCTATGCCACAGGTATCACCGTCAAGAACATGGACGAGGCAAGACTTCGCCTCACCGAATCCCCCCTGTTCTCGGAAGATGAGATGAAGAATGCCATCCGCATCATCAAGTCGCTCATCACCCAGAAGCATATAGCCAAGGCACAGGATAGCGAGGCAGAATCCCGCATCGATTACCTCGCCGACATCCTAGGACTCAGCAAGCGAGACGTCATCTCCTCCGTTGACCGAATGCGACAGGAAGGCATCCTTGCCGATACCCGTGATATCTCAGCCTATCTGCAAGACATCAGCGACAAGCAACGCAAGCCTCAGCAGATGCTGGAGAACTTCGCCAAACTGGAAAGATACATCCTGGAACATATCCCGGATGAATCGCTGCATATCACATACAAACAACTCAATGATAATGCCGTACACGACGGTATCAACACTTCAACAGAAAAGAAAATCCGCACACTGCTATACTTCCTGGCAGTGAAGGGCTATGCGCACAAGAAGGAAGACGGCGTCCGCAATCTTATCGTGACAAGAGACAAGGACATAGAGACCATCATCAAGCGATTCGAAAGACGAATTGAGGTTTGCCGATTCATTATCGAAAGACTATACAGCCTGGCTGAAGAAAACAGTAAAACTATAACAGAAGAGAGCAACAATAGCTCTTCTGTAGATTCAAAAGAGAAGCCTCTTCAATTCTCGGTAGTCGAACTTCTGAACGATCTGAAATCCAGCAACCAGTCACTCTTCTCCGACTTCTCTTCCCTGCAATTGGAAGACGTAGAGGAAGCCTTGCTCTATCTCTCCAAGATAGGAGCCATGAAGCTGGAAGGAGGATTCCTGGTGCTTTACAATGCGATGGCAATTAAACGCATCAAGGAACCTCGCCTCCACTATAAGCAGGAGGATTACCGCATGCTCAATGAATTCTACAAGCAGAAGATTCAGCAGATTCACATCGTGGGCGAATATGCCAACCTGATGGTAAGGGATTACGATGCCGCCCTGCAATATGTGCAGGATTATTTCCAGATGGACTACCATCGCTTCATCTCAAAATACTTCAAGGGCAACCGGGAGACTGAGATAGAGCGCAACGTAACACCTTCGAAGTATAAGAAACTCTTCGGAATACTCTCCAAGCGACAGAAGGAAATCATCGACGACCATGAGTCTCGCTGCATCGTAGTCGCTGCCGGTCCTGGCAGCGGCAAGACACGTGTACTCGTACATAAGCTTGCCTCTCTCCTGCTGCTGGAAGATGTAAAGCACGAACAACTTCTGATGCTCACTTTCTCGCGTGCAGCCGCTACCGAATTCAAGCAGCGACTGATGCAACTCATAGGCAATGCCGCCCATTTCGTAGAAATCAAGACCTTCCATTCCTACTGCTTCGACCTGCTGGGCAGGGTTGGCAATCTGGATGAGGCTGGAGATGTGGTTAAGCAAGCCGCAGAAATGATCAACAATGGAGAAGTGGAGCCCAATCGCATCAGCAAGACCGTACTCGTTATCGACGAAGCGCAAGACATGAGCAAGGATGACTATGCCCTTGTCTCTGCTCTGATGAAAGTCAACGAAGAGATGAGGGTGATTGCCGTAGGCGATGATGACCAGAACATCTATGAGTTTAGAGGTTCCAACTCGCGGTATCTCTATGAACTGACCCAGACAGAACACAGCCGTTTCATCGAGATGACCGAGAATTACCGCAGCCTTCGCCACATCGTGGATACTGCCAACGACTTCGCCCGCAACATCCGCCAACGAATCAAATCTACCCCTATCATCTCCATGAGTCAAGAAGATGGAGAGGTAAGAATCGTGAAGCATCCATACGAGATTCAGGAGAAAAAGGTTTATATGTATCAGCCTATCCTAGAAGATGTTACGCGATTACTGGGAAGTAACGCTTCAAAAGAAGCCGATGCATCTACCCGCAAGAAGAACGAAACCATCAGCATCCTTACGCAGACCAATGAGGAGGCTGTCATCATGCTGGCTCTTCTTCACTGTCATGGCATCAAGGCCAAGCTGGTACAATCAATGGACGGCTTGCGCTTCTGGAATCTGGCAGAGGTAAGATACTTTTTGAAGAAGATAGACCAAGGCATCAAGGAAACGAAATCCCCTATCATCCCTGATGATATTTGGGAAGCAGCCAAGCAGCAAACATTCCAAAAGTATGCCACCAGCCAGGCATTGCCATATCTGCACCGCAGTCTCCAGATATTTGAACAGACCAATCGTGCCAAGTACTACAGCGACCTGAGGGAGTTCGTGTTCGAATCATCAGTAGAAGACTTCTGGGACATCTCGAAATCAGACATTGTGGTCAGCACCATCCACAAGGCAAAAGGCCATGAGTTCGACCATGTACTGATGCTCATTACCCATCCCGAGCATCCTACTGATGACATACTGCGCCGATACTATGTGGGTATGACCCGTGCCAAGCGTACACTAACCATCCACACCAACGGCAATCTCTTCGACAGTCTGAAAAGTGCCCAGCATCTCTATGATGCCCAAGCCTACGATGAGCCCAACGAAATAGTGCTTCAGCTCTCACACAAGGATGTAAACCTGGGCTTCTCCAAGCCTCACAAGGATGCTATTCTTTGCCTGAGAAGCGGTATGCCGCTAACCTACCACGACCATTGCCTCTGTCTCCCATCAACAGGCAGAGACATAGCCCAGCTCTCCATCAAGATGAAGGAGAAACTAGGCAAATGGGAGTTGAAAGGTTACAAGGTAACCGCTGCCCGAATCCGCTTCATCGTGGCATGGAAGTCAAAGGATGCACCGAGGGATGAGAAGGAATCCGCCATCGTGCTCGCAGATTTGGTGATGGAAAAAATAAGATATACACAAAAGTGTAATTCTTAAGCCGCACTCTTGAGAAATACACTTTTGTGTCAAAGGCTTTTTCCTATAAAGCTATACTTTTGCAGCAGAAAAATAAAAAAATCAAGCAAAACTGTAGCAATATGAAGGAAAAAGTAATTTTTACCACAGCGTTGTGCCTCTCGGCTATGACTCCGATGATGGCGCAGAATATCACCGGCAAGGTGATGAATACCAAGGGAGAACCTTTGGCGTTTGCCAATGTAGTATTATTGAATAGAACAGACTCGGCTTTCGTCAAGGGCGCAGTGAGTGGAGAGGATGGCAGCTTTGCCATCGACTCTTCCTGCAACGGTGGAATCATCAAGGTGACATCCGTAGGTTATAAGACTATCTGCATGGATTGCACTGGCGAGAATGTGGGCATTATCAAGATGGAAGAAGACAGCAAGATGCTCGGCGAAGTAGTCGTGAAGTCATCCCTGCCTAAGACTATCCTGAAGAATGGCGGAATGACGACAACCGTTGTCGGATCCGTACTTGAGAAGGCAGGAACCATGGAGAACCTGCTCGACCGCATCCCTAACGTTTCTGCCCAAAATGGCAGCATCAAGGTATTCGGACGCGGTGAGCCTGTTATCTATATCAATGGACGACAGATGAGAGACAAGAGCGAGCTGGACCGTTTGCATTCCGACAACATCAAGTCGGTGGAAGTCATCACTAACCCTGGTGCCCGTTACGCTGCCAGCACCAAGGCGGTCATCCGTATCACAACGAAGAAGATACAGGGCGAGGGCTTCGGGTTTGATGCCTCAACCACAGGGGAATATGATGAAAAGAAAAACTTCGGCGGGTTTAGCCAATTGAATATGAGCTATCGCAAGAATGGATTAGAGCTGGGCGCATACGCTTTTGGAGCAAGACAATACCAGCCAGACAATAAAGACTTACAGCAGAAGACTTATCTCGACAAGACGTGGAACCAGAAGAGTGAGATAAGACAAGTAGGTATTATCGAAGCCATGAACTTTCGATTGGATGCCAGCTACCAGTTGGATGCCAACAACTCTATAGGTGCCAACTTTGGTTTTCTAAGAAATCCAAAACAAACATGGAACGGCGATATGAGTTCTTTGATATTGCAAGACGGAGATTTGTCTGAAAGTTCTGATAGTCATGCTGATTTCTTTTGGCAGAAGAATAATCTTTCAAGCAATATTTACTATGTAGGAAAGATTGGTAAACTCAGCATCGATTTCAATACAGATTGGCTATGGTCGAAGGAATACCAGAACGATGTTACCAAAGAGCAATACCAGGAAGTGGGGATGAATGCACAAAGCCAAACGGCTCATAGCTTGACTAACAAGGACTATCATCTGCTCGCTTCCAAACTGGTGCTTTCTTACCCATTATTAGGAGGTAATTTGTCTTTGGGTGGTGAATATTCCAATACCCATCGTACCTCAAAGTATCAAGTGGTGCCAACTAACTTGGTATCGGATGACAACAGCCGTATTACAGAAAGTATGACATCTTCATTCTTGACCTATTCAAGAGATTTTGGTAATCTGAGTTTGGAGGCAGGACTGAGATATGAGTATATCGACTTCAACTACTACGAATACGGCAAGTATATACCAGGACAAAGCAAGTCGTACGGCAATTGGTTCCCATCGCTTAGCTTATCGATGCCTGCAGGCAAGGTACAGATGCAATTGAGCTATGCAGCCGACATTAATCGTCCTTCCTATCATAATTTGCGCAGTGGCATTCAGTATGACAACCGATACACGTATGAAACGGGAAATCCATTTCTGGTATCTCAGATAAGTAGAAATCTCAACTACGAGTTGGCTTACAAATGGTTGACATTCGATATGACCTACAGCCATACTTCCAATCCGATTATATCCACAGTGGAGACTTATAAGGATAATCCTGCAATAGGCTTGATGAAGCCAGTAAATGGGAATTCGTATAATGACGTAGCTGCATCCATCAACTTGCGCCCTTCGTTTGGCATCTGGCATCCTTCGCTTACAGCATCCGTTGACAAGCAATGGTTTGATATGGAGACGCACGATGGGAAATCGCTCAATAAACCAATGGCTTCATTCCGTTTTGACAATACGCTCAACACCAAATTAGGAATGTTTACGTTGATGATGTCGTATATCACGAAAGGCCATGAAGAGAATCTGTATCTGTACAAGCCTATGTTTTGCACGAATGTTTCCGCATATAAGGCTTTCTTGAAAGACCATTTGTCGTTTCAGCTCTTCATCTATGATTTGTTCGGGACAAACGATAACCACATGATTGCTCATTTTGGCAAAATAAAGGAAATGGTGTATGATGGACTGTCAACAAGCAAAGTTTCGCTTACTGTACGGTATAAGTTCAACACTACAAGAAGCAAATATAAGGGTACGGGTGCTGGAGAAAGCCAGAAGAACAGAATGTAATCTGTCTGCAGCATCCGGTAATGGTGTAATGACAATAAATCTCTCTATAAATGAACAACCCAATAAAATTGTTGATTAGTGGCGCAGACATGGGAAGCTTGATAGCTTCCTGTGCCTTGCACCATGACTTCCATAAAAGCTCTCGGCAGGAAGATAGATTTCAAATCTATCGCATAGAAAAGGATACGCTGACGATGGAAGATGTGGATGCATGCGACTTGTCGGGCATCCGATATGCGGTGAATGCAACCTTGCATGACAACGAAGCCTCGTTTGCTTTCGATGAAAAATGCAAGGAACGGGGCATCCCCGTTATCCATGCCGTCAATCTTGGCAAGGCTGCCTTTCTCGCTGTAGAGAAACCGAAAGGCTATCCATTCAGCGAAGTAGTGAAAAAAGGAACGGATGATTTCCGTTGCTCACTGGGCAAGTATATCTCGCAGTACGGTATGTTCTGGCAGATGCCCTTGCCTTGGATAGATGAAGCCATCATGCATTATTCCAATGAGTCTTTCCCGCAACTGGGCATCGGGGCATATATTGCCGCCGGCTATTGTGCCAACATTCTCGCAAACCTTGCGGAAGGCAAGGAGGTGAAATACTTCCCCAAGTTCTATCTCTCGCCATTGTTGGAAGAGATATGATTGCGATTATATCATCTGATAGTTCGTGGCATGAAACAGCGCTTCGGCAATGTTCTTCACGCCCATCTTGGCGAAAAGGTTGCGCTTGCAAGCCTTTATAGTGTCAACCGATTTGCATAGTCGGTCGGCAATATCATTCATCGTGTAACCTTGGGCAGACAATCTCAAAACATCTCTCTCAGTCTCGCTCAAGGTTATGCCTTCTTTCTTTTCCCACTTGTGGCGCAATGTGGAATATTCAAAATAGCTACGCTCACCATTCTTCTGCATGATGATATGTCCCGGTTCATCGGTTGCTGCCAATGACACGGTGCAGAGGGCAAGCCAGATTCTTCCATCATCAGAAAGAAGTATCGGAGTGAGGTGATGATGAATCAATCGGCTATGCCTGCCATTGGTAAGATGAAAGTCGTACGAGATGGTATAGTCCAGGCGGTCGCCCACAGGCAATTCATTGAAAAGATCAAAACCTTTCTTGTTCACTTCGAGCAGCATCTGCAGGTCGGCATCCGGAACATGGTCTATATACATCTGATAGCCAGCCTCCATCAATTGCTCGGGTTCCAATCCGCAGAGATAAGCGAGGTTGTCTGATGCATAGATGAAGTCCTGATGAAAATAGTCGATGATATAGACGCACTGGTAGGTGCTGCGGGCAAAGGCTTTTGCCGCATTCACCAATAATTCAATCTTATCGTAATCTTCTCTGTTGATATGATTCACCTCATTGGAATGGAGGAAGAAATCTTCTTTTTCTTTATTCATAAGCTATTCTGAATATTACTCTTTCTATCTGTTCTCCGATTCAGCAAGCCATCGGATCTCTTTTTAAATACGCTATTCGGATACAAAAATACATATTTTTATTTGATTACAATTCTATTGGATTGTTTATTTACAGATAATTAACCGTAAAAGACGCTTAATCATTACTTACTGCACAACAACTGTTTTACGCTCGCACAACACGTGTTGTGCAAGCGCATAACAGCTGATATGCAAGCGCACAACAGCTGTTGTGCGACTGACGGAAGTGACTTTTCCGGCAACATATACTTACTGTTCCAACAACTTATCCTACTTCTTCCGACAACTTATAAAGACTTCTTACGATGCTTATTCCTATTGATAAGCAGTTCTAACCCACATCAATAACACCGCTCATTCGTATCAATCAAACCGCTCATCCATATTAGTGCCATTTTTATTTGGTAGTTTAAGAATAAAAGATTACCTTTGTATCGCTAAACAGAAAGAAGAAAACGATGGCTATTAAATATGAAATCCATTATCTTCCCAATGCAGGAGGAAATGAAGAGACTCGCCGATTCGCCCATATCTTTGAGCAAACAGCAATGACAGACAAGGAGATGATCAGCCGAATCGCCAGACATAGCTGTCTGGGAGAAGGAGAAGTTTCTTCCGTACTCATGAAACTGCGTGATATCATAGAAGAAGACCTGCAGGATGGAAGACGTGTCAACATTCCGGAAATAGGTTATCTCTCGCTCTCGGTAGATCTGGATATGGATGACCTGCAACCCGACAATAAAGTGAGAGCTGAATATGTAAGCGTAAGAGGCATCAAGTTTCGCCCCAATGCAGACCTACTGAAACAGGTGAAATATAATACCCATTTCGAGAAATCACAATATACTTCCCGCTCCTACCCTTTCTCTGAAGATGCATTGAAGGAGAAAATAAGAGAGTATCTGAAGCATAACCGTTCCATTAACAGAAAAGTACTGGAAGCGGAATTTCATATCCGTAAACAGACAGCACTCAACTGGCTGAAGAAACTGGAAAAATCCGGATTTCTGATAAAAGAAGGTTCCCGGAATGCGCCGGTTTATTTCCTGGCTGAAGAATAGGAGCCCAGCGGATGATAGGTCTCATCATGATAGAACTCTCTAGATGACTGCAAGCCATAGCCTCCGCGACCATCTAGGCTTCATTACATTAAATCTACACCCTAAAGATAAGGTAATATGCCAAATAAAGAAGAAAAGAGAATAACAGAGCAGAGCTCGCTCTACGAACATCTGGAAAAGATGAGCGTGGATGAACTCACCGCTCATATCAATGCAGAAAACAAGAAGGTGGCTGTGGCAATAGAAGAAGCATTGCCTGCCATTAACCAACTGATTTCCGCTATCGAAGGGCAGCTGAAGAAGGGCGGAAGACTCTTCTATGCCGGTTGCGGAACGGGCGGAAGACTGGCTACGCTCGATACCATCGAGGTGCAGAACACCTATGGTATTGACGGTTCACAGATACAAGCCATCTTCCCCGGAGGCATCGGCTGCCTTACACAAACCAGAGAATCAAGAGAAGACGACCTGGAGAATGGTTGGCACCAGCTTTGCGATAAACATATCTCAAAGCAGGATTTCGTGCTGGGTTTCTCGGCAAGCGGCACTACTCCCTTCGTGCTCGCCATCCTGAAACATTGCAAGGAGGCAGGCATTCCTACGGGTTGCATCGTCAACAATCCCCACGCTCCCATCGCCCAAGCAGCCGATTATCCCGTAGAAGTAATCACGGGACCGGAATTTGTAACGGGAAGTACCCGCATGAAAGCCGGTTCATCGCAGAAGATGATTCTGGATATGATCAGTACTTCTCTTCAGATAAGACAAGGACGGGTGGAAGGCAACAAGATGGTGAACGCCAAGCTTATCAATCATAAACTCATCGACCGCGCCTGCCGCATCTTCATGGAACGCAATCCGGAATATACGGATTACGAGAAAGTGAAGCAACTGATACTGAAAGCAGGAAGCGTGAAGAAGGCGGAAGACTTGCTGAAGAGTAAAAGCGATTTAGATATTTAGATAAATAGAGCCCAAACTTCACCATATATAAATAGAACTATCAAGATTTCACCTTATATAATAGGACTATATGGCAAAGAAAGCAATTGTAATGGGTGCCACATCGGGCATCGGAATGGAAGTGGCAAAACTGCTTGCTGCAAAAGGATGGCAGGTAGGAATTGCCGGAAGAAGAATTGAAAGATTGCAGGCTCTGATTTCGCAGGGCGGCATTACCTGCTACCAGCAAATCGACGTGACTTCTCCCAATGCTCCTGCCCAGTTTCTCGAACTCATCGAAAAATTGGGAGGCATGGACTTGTATTTCCATAGTTCCGGCATTGGCTGGCAGAATAATACGCTGGATATAGAAAAGGAGTTGAAGACTGTGGAAACCAACGGCTTGGGATTCACGAGAATGGCAGATACGGCATTCAACTGGTTTGCTACTCATCATCAGAACAATTCAAAAGCCCGCATTGCCTGCATCACTTCCATTGCCGGAACCAAAGGTCTCGGTGCTGCACCTGCCTACTCTGCCACCAAGCGATTCCAGAACCATTATCTGGAATGCCTGTCGCAGCAGGCAAGGATGCGTCATCTCCCTATCGCCATCACAGATATCCGACCAGGCTTCGTAAAGACCGACCTCATCGCAGGCAGCAGCTATCCGCTGCAGCTCAAACCGGAAGATGTGGCGAAACATATCGTAAATGCTATCGAAAACGGAAAGGAAGTTAAGGTGATAGACTGGAGATATGATATCCTCGTCTTCCTCTGGCGACTCATTCCTAGATGGTTATGGACGAGATTGAAGATTACAACATAACAACTTTATTCCTTTCTGATGACAATAGTCTTGAACCAGTCTTTCAATACTCCCGCATATTGATCCTGCGAATCAGACAGCAGGATGACAACCTGGGAACCATCTTCCAACTTAGGACCAAGACACATACCTTCGTAATTGGCAAAGGAACGCTTGGAAAGCGATAAGCCGGTTTTCCATTCCGTAAGCAATCTCTTCTTCAAGAAAGGAGTATCTGATGAAAAATTCTCTTTCAAAGCAAACTCCTCAGAATTCAAAGGATTAATCTGATAGAGTTTACACTTGCAGAAAGCCCCAATCTTAATCTTCGGGATAAAGGCCTCACGCTCCAGAACCAGAAGCTGTCCATCGGGCAAGGCACAAAGCTCACTCACACCCATCACATAGATATCTGCTTTCTTATGGGTAGAAGGTTGATCCATCTGATAGGCATAGGCTGTCATGTAACGAGAGGCTTTCTTGCTACTCTTTTGCTCGCTACAGTCTTCCTTGCCATTATTTTCCTTGTTACGATTTTCCTTTATCTTTCCCCAATCATACCTCATCAAACGAAGCTGGTTGACCAATCCGTTTTGAGGAGTAGCAGGCTGTCCGTCTTTGCGGAGCGTGCTCTCAGGAATCGTCCAGAGATACTGACGGACGGAATCAAAAGCCAGAGACTCAAAATTATAATTTGGATAAAAATCAGAAGAAGGCCATCTGCTCTCCCAAAGGTTCTGCTGATAGCTAATCTTGGGAGCATTAGCCGAAATAGGCAGAACAGGATACTCCTTTAAACGGCAATATCCTTCGCTTGCTATCACCAGGGTAGAATCAGAAGCCTTCACGATGGCTTCGTGGTCAAAGCCTTTCTCCTGCCCCTGCCAAAACTTTCCGTCGTTCAGCATTCCATCTGTTCTCTCGGTAAACCCAAGGTTCTCTACCTGTTCCAATTCGCCGGTCTTGGGATTCACCTGAATCCGGAAGTTGAAATACAGGGCACTATCCGACTTGTCACTTACCACTGCATAGATATCATCATGCAGATGAGCAATGCCACTGTAGTTGCCCGCAGCCACGGTTTTCGGAAAAGCTTTCTGAGGATTCTCTCTCACTACTTTCCAATCCTGTGCTCCAGCCAACAGACTGAATGCCAGGAAGATGGAAAGGATATTACAGCGCAGCATAAGTCAATACAAATTCCATGGTTAACTCGAAATCTACATGCGCCATCTTTCCGCTCTTGAGATTCTCCACATCACACGACCAGTCTGCCATCGTATCAAACGGCTTTACCCGCATATCCTCAAACATTAGATTTTCTTCAGAGAATAACTTGAAGACCGTTTCCTTGGCACACCAATGCACCAGCTTGGCATCCAGATCTTCCGCCTTCTCATCCTTGCGCAGGAATTTGGAAGCGATGCGCTCTACCCTATCGTTGAAATATTCGATATCCACCGCCACTTCCTGATTTTTGGAAAGGATAAGCGCAGTATAACCCTTGGTATGCGAAACGCTGATATGATAACCACGGAACAATGGCTTGCCAGCCTCGTTGTGGGTAATGTCACCCGCATGAGAAAGCAAGCCCTTGGAAGCCCCGTTCGTCTTGAGCATCTCATACATTAATGCACGAATGGCAAGAAACTCCAGTTTCCTGCCATCGTTCTTATATTTCTCTTCCACCTGAGAGCGGTAAGCCTGCAGATGAGAATACTGCCCGAACAACTGTTCTACAGTTTCATCCATCTGCCATAAACCAAGACTCACTCCCGGATAAACTTCTCGTATATTGACAACTGCCATATTTTTTATATTCTGATATTGATGAATACTGATGATTACTTAGAAGAATCCTCCACGTTATCTTTCAAAGGATGTACCGTCACCTTAATCTTGCTGATGCGACGCTCCTCTATCTGCATAACCTCGAAAGTATAGTTCTTATAATCTATCTTCTCGTGCATACTTGGGAAATCGCCTTTGATTTCCAAGAGCAGACCAGCCAGAGAATCAGCATCACCCTCAACCTCCTCGAACTCTTCGTCATCTACATTCAGGATTTTGCAGAAATCAGAAAGAAGCGTTTTACCTTCAAAGATAAAGGTATTGTAATTTAATTTCGAGTAGAACTTCTCCTCCTCATCGTATTCATCATTGATTTCACCTACAATTTCCTCCAGAATATCTTCGAGAGTAACAATACCCGATGTACCTCCGAACTCATCTACCACAATGGCGATATGAACCTTGTTGTCCTGGAACTCGCGAAGCAGATCATCTATCTTCTTGGTTTCAGGAACAAAGTAAGGAGGACGAATCAGGCTCTGCCAACGGAAGTTGGAAGACTTCGTAAGATGAGGCAATAAGTCCTTGATATACAGTACACCACGAATATTATCTGTATTATCCTGATAAACAGGAATACGACTGTAATTATTCTCTTCAATGCACTTTAATACTTCTGGATAAGAACTACGGATATCCAGGTCAACAATATTCTGTCGGCTGGTCATCACCTCCTTGGCTGTTTCATCGCCAAAGCGGATGATACCCTTCAGCATGCTCTGCTCGTCCTTGATATCATTCTTATCAGTCAGTTCAAGAGCCTGTTCCAAGTCATCAACACTCAGCACATGATTTTCCTTCTGTATAATCTTTTCTGCAAGAATTCCACTTTTCAGCAAGATAGTTTCTAAAGGCCAAAACAACTTTCTGACAAACAGAATTCCCCCTACGCACCGGCGACAGAACTTCAAAGAATCCTGGCGGGCATACACTTTCGGCATAATCTCACCAAAAAGCAAAAGCAAGAAAGTAAGAATAACCGTAATAATCAGGAACTGAAGCCAATAAGCTTTAGGACCAAACTCTACGATTCCTGCGAATACATAATTAAGGAGCATGATGATTGTGACATTCACAAAATTATTGGTTATCAAAATGGTAGCCAACGTACGTTCGGAATCATCACGCAACATCTGTATTTTCTTATCGGCATCAGTGTTTTCATCCTCAAGTTCCGCAACATCAGTTGGTGATAAACTGAAAAAAGCAATTTCGGAACCACTGGCAAAAGCAGACATGCCTAACAATATAGCTGCAAGTACAGCAGCTACAATAACCCCGGCGGAAGGCTGCATCAGCATCACATCACCGAAGGCATCAGTTATGGTGGATATATCCAATTTCTGAGCTAAAAATTAATAATTATTGTTCTTTAGTAGCAGGGCGAGTACTCAACATCTCCATATTATCTACATAGATTTCTGTAATATATTGTCTTCTACCCTGCTTGTCATCATAGGAGCGGTAGCGGATTCTTCCTTCCACATAAAGGCGGTCACCCTTATGCACATACTTCTCTACTACCTTTGCAAGCCCACGATAAAAAACAAGATTGTGCCAATCTGTATGGTCTGGCACCTGGGTACCATTAGGCAAAGTATATCCTTTCTCTGTAGTTGCGAGAGAGACCTGAGCTACTGCCTGATCTGCTTCGAAATAATGAATGTCAGGATCTTTACCTACATTACCAATTAGCATAACCTTGTTCATGACACGAATCTTTTAAATTTCTGAATATTTTATTTCCACATTCCCAGATAGCGGAAATGGAAATTCTTACCTTTTGCAGATGGGAACTGGCTGCGTGAATCTACACAATCGCGCAGATAATCTACGATGCGATTGTAACAATCCAAACCTGATTCAGCTTTAACATCCGCAACGAAATGAGTATCACGGTACTCAAATTTTCCTGTAGCCGGTACCATCACAACACGCTTGAAATCAAGTGATCCTTCATACCAGCCTGGAGCCTCTTGAGCCAAACTGGCAACAACAGGATTCTCCATTCTCTCTGCAGGAGTAGGAGTACGCAATGCTTTCTTATCCTTAAAATCCTGCATAGTTTGCGCCGTAGTCTTTATCACAATAAAATAAACACGTGGGCGTACCTTATATCTTTTTGGATACGTCAAATCGCTAGCGGCATATTCACGAACATCTGCCTCTAGCTCCGCATCCATCTCAATCTCAGGAATACTCTTTAAAAAACCAATAGCATCATCAACACTAGTAACTAATGTCTCCTGATCAAAATATCTTAAATATAAATTCATAAATGGGTATGTTTCTCGAGTTCAAAAAAAAAGAGCGGAAAACGGGACTCGGACCCGCGACCCCAACCTTGGCAAGGTTGTGCTCTACCAACTGAGCTATTTCCGCTTGTAAAACAACAATAAAAGTGAAGAGGAGGAGACTCGAACTCCCACGACACAATTGTCACTACCCCCTCAAAGTAGCGCGTCTACCAATTCCGCCACCTCTCCAACACTAAGCTAATTTAAACATTGTGCCCAAGACAGGACTCGAACCTGCACGTTGTGAAACACACGCACCTGAAACGTGCGCGTCTACCAATTCCGCCACTTGGGCCCTAAACTTAAACCTATCTTGGTTTAATACAAAAATGATCGAGCGGAAAACGGGACTCGGACCCGCGACCCCAACCTTGGCAAGGTTGTGCTCTA
>USSA01000004.1 GCA_900557255.1 uncultured Prevotella sp. | reverse complement strand
GTTCATGGATGCCTAGAGAGATTGGCGGTGTTCTTTGGTTTGGTAATGATGATGCCAATATGGTAGCGTTCACACCAATCTACTGTTCTTCTACAGTTCGTCCTGAGTGTTATAACACACCGGGAGCAGATGCTGTGAATTTCAGTTTCAAGAATGCTTACTGGGTGTGCAATATGACCAGCAATATGGTTTATCCTAGTTACAGCCAGATGTTCCCAACTTTGAAGGAGGTTCGTGATAGTCTGGATAACAGCTATTTTGCTGCACAGCCTGGTGTTGAGGCTAAGGCTCAGGAACTGTATGCACAGAATCCACAGGCTGCAGTCAAGTATCTCAATGATTATGGTATTGAGAAGGCACAGCAGATGTTGGCGCGTTGGCAACAGCTCTTCCAGTTTATGGTAGTGAAGTATAATGACATGATTATCAAGCCAACCAAAAAAGATGGCAGTTTCGAGAAGACTCCTTATGGATTAGGTGCAACTCCAGTTCGTCCTGGGTATCCTGAGAAATATGCCAAGGAACTTATTAAGCAAACAGGAGACAAGTTCCTGGTTCCTGAAACAAAGTAACAATATTTATCATCACATAAAGAAAGCCGATTCAAGTATATTACTATACAAGAATCGGCTTTCCTGTTTTCTTGACTTACGATACTAAATAATCGTATTATAATTTTTAAAGTTACGTCATTAAAAATCTATTACTTGAAGTATCTCTTGTAGAGACCTGCAAAACCTGCACAGTGGCGAGCTTCATCCTTAGCCATCTCATGAACGGTATCGTGGATAGCATCTGAACCCTGCTCCTTAGCAAGCTTGGCAATGCGGAACTTATCCTCACAAGCACCCTTCTCTGCTGCAATACGAGCCTCGAGATTGCTCTTGGTATCACCCAAAACCTCACCGAGAAGTTCTGCAAAACGAGAAGCGTGATCAGCCTCCTCATAGGCATAACGTTTGTAAGCCTCTGCAATTTCAGGATAGCCTTCACGATCTGCCTGACGTGCCATAGCAAGATACATACCTACCTCGCCACACTCACCATTGAAATGGTCCTTCAAACCCTTGATAACGTCTTCTTTAACGCCATCCTTAAATGCCTGACCGAGAACGTGAACGGTAGCAAATGTCATATCGTCATCTACTGCATCTTCCATCTCTTTGAACTTGCTGGCTGGAGCCTTGCAGATAGGGCACTTCTCTGGTGCTTCTGTACCTTCGTAAATGTAACCGCAAACGGTGCAAATAAACTTTTTCTTCATAATGCTTTTGTTTTAAATGTTGTTGTATAATTATTGTTTTTTTAATTAATGAACAGTCTCTGTGAGAGGTGACTTTACGCCTTTTTTAGCGCATTCTGCACAGATTCCTCTGTAGTAGAGCTGTTCTTCCAATACGATGTTTCCTTCAATTTCCTTTCCTGGTTCCACTGTTGGAGCAGGTTCGCCGAAAAAGTCAATTACCTTACCACAATTCCTGCAATAGAAGTGAACGTGGCTTTTAATATTTCCATCATAACATACGCGATGTTCATCGATTGTGATCATCTGAGCTGCATTGTGCTCACTCAACATTCTGAGTGTGTTGTAAACAGTTGTCTTGCTCAATGTTGGGATGCTATCGGCTAATCCTTTGTACACATCCTCGATAGTTGGATGAGTGGGATGCTTGATGAGCCAATCCATAATGGCAATGCGCTGGAGTGATGGTCGGATACCTTTTTCCACGAGTCTTTGATAGGCTTCTGTCTGCTTCATAATTACTTGTTTTTATATTTTGTTGATGCAAAGATAAGCAATTCTTTTGTATCCGCCAAATGTTTTTGCAAAAATTCCAAAGCGTTTTTGAATATTTTACAATTGCATAGTTGTTTTAAGATTTGTTGTATTAAAAAGGGAGAGTCTATGATTTACTTTTGGAAATTATTGATACTAGAACCCTTTTGGAAAAAGTAATTCCCCGTCACGCTACCGGAGTGTTGTGGCGGGGAATCTTATTTGAAAATAAACTTTATACGATATTTCAGGCGATTATCTCAGGTCGATGACTTCAGCTCCTGGACATTCCTTGCTGTTGAAATTGAATGTGCTGTTAGAAACGCTCTTGGCTCTGAAGTTACTTACCGTGATGGTACTCCAAGTATTGCCCTGTCGCATCTTGACAACTGATGGAATATGTGTCTTTTTGTTGATGGTGATATACATTTCGGCTACAGAACGTTTCTGGTTATCGGCAACGAGATGTACTACATAGTTACTGCCTGCTGTATTGAGCGTTGACTTATAACCAGTCTTATATATATTAATAAAGGTATAAGGGTTCATGGACATCTGCTGAGCCTGTGTAGGGTTGCTGACATTCACCTCGTTGGTTTTCTTTAGATAAGTCCACTGGGTCTTGCCGTTGAACCAGACGATGGCTTGCGGGGTACGGGCGTTAAACTTATTGCCTTTGATGGCAATACTGCCACTTGCTGATCCATACTTAGAACTGCTCATCTTGAAGTTGGCGCTAGCTCCACCTTTGTTGCCAATAACGGCAGCGGTCTTATCAAGTACCTGTTGCGCAGTCTGCGCCATGGCTCCGATGCTCATCATTGCAACGAAAGCCAATGCTAAAATCTTTTTCATTTTTATCTTTTCCTTTCTTTTAAAATTCTATGTTATATTATATCTTCTAAAATATCATACTTTATCATAAAGCCGTAAAAACGTCTTTTCTCTCTTAGACGTTTTAACGGCTTCAAGGTTTAATAATTTAACCTTTTCCAATATTATCTTCTTTCATACCCTTAGTTCTTTACTAAAATTAAGAGTTTCGAAGTGCCATTAACAGATTATTAAGCTGGTTTTCATCCTGTATCAGTACCTCACGAGGCTTGCTGCCCTGTGCTGCACCTACGATGCCTGCAGCTTCCATCTGGTCCATCAGTCGTCCTGCACGGTTATAGCCGATACTGAACCGGCGCTGGATCATGCTGGTAGAACCCTGCTGCGAAAGAACAATCGCATGGGCTGCCTCTTCGAAGAACGGATCCAGTTCGCGGGCACTGATGCTGCCGCTTCCACCTGCGCTTCCGTCATCATTAGCTGGTTCTGGCAACTCCATAGGTTCGATAGGACCAGGCTGTTCGCAGATATACTCGTTGATGCGCTCGATTTCAGGTGTATCAACAAAGGCGCACTGTACACGGACAGGTTCGTTGCCGCAGAGATAGAGCATATCACCACGACCAATCAGCTGGTTGGCTCCTGTACGGTCAAGAATGGTCTTTGAGTCGATGGCAGATGTAACCTTAAAGGCGATACGGCCAGGGAAGTTAGCCTTGATATTACCCGTGATGATGCTGGTTGTAGGACGCTGGGTGGCAATAATCATGTGGATACCCACAGCGCGTGCCAGCTGGGCGATACGGGCGATAGGAAGTTCTACTTCCTTGCCGGCTGTCATGATCAGATCACCGAACTCATCTATAATCACCACGATGTATGGCATATACTCATGTCCATCAGTCAACTTCAACTTGTGGTTGATATACTTCTGGTTGTATTCTTTTATGTTACGGGCTCCTGCCTTTTTGAGCAAGTCGTAACGGCTATCCATCAGTACACACAGACTGTTCAGGGTTCTAACCACCTTGGTTACATCGGTTATGATAGGTTCTTCCTCGTCAGGAACCGCAGCCATAAACTTATTGGCAATACGGGAGTAGACGCTGAACTCCACCTTCTTAGGGTCGATGAGAACCAGTTTGAGTTCGTTTGGATGTTTCTTGTATAATAAAGAGGTGATGATGGCATTCAAACCTACAGATTTACCCTGTCCGGTAGCACCCGCAACAAGCAGGTGAGGAATCTTTGCCAAATCAACCATAAACACTTCGTTGGTAATGGTCTTACCCAAAGCGATAGGTAACTCCATCTTGGTTTCTTGGAATTTCTTTGAGTTTAAAGTACTTTCCATACTAACGATGTTCGCCTTTGCGTTAGGTACCTCAATACCGATGGTTCCCTTACCTGGGATAGGAGCGATGATACGGATGCCGAGAGCTGCCAGGCTCAAGGCGATGTCATCTTCCAGATTCTTGATCTTAGAGATACGTACGCCTTCTGCAGGCTGGATTTCGTAGAGTGTGATGGTAGGACCAACTGTAGCACGGATGGTTTTGATCTGTACGCCAAAGTTGCCCAGCACCTCGATGATGCGGTTTTTGTTGGCGCGCTGCTCTTCCTCATCGATGGATACGCCGTCATCCTCATACTTCTTCAGAAGGTTGAGTACCGGATATTTATATCTGGTGAACGGCTCCTTCGGATTGATCGGAGTATTCAGTACTTCTGCATTGCTCAAGGTGTTGCCTGTAGCCTTCTCGTCAGCTGTGGCTACAGAGATGTCCATACCTATATGCTCAGAAGCTGCAGCAGCCTCGGCAGCTTGCTTTTCCAATGCTTCCTGTTCAGCCCGTTTTGTACGGAGTTCGCGCTGACGTGCAATGAGTGACATATTCTTGTTCTGCGTGCCGTTGGCTATAGCGATGGTTTCATCTTTTTCTGTATCACTTTCTGTTCCTGTAGCTTCCTGTCTGTCTGCCTCTGGCTCAACAGACGTAGAAGGTATGTCTGGGTTTGCGAAAGTCTGGTCCGGATCCAGATTCAGGTCGATGACTTTGGCAGGTTCTTCTTCCTTATATTCTTCTTTCTCATCCTCTGTGCCAGCACCGTATGCGGCGTTGGCGTATGCCTCGTCGATAGCTTCCGTATCTTTCCTGTTCTTTCCATGGTTAGTAATCTCAAATTTCACCTTATTTGATATATAACCGATAGGGTTGAGTGCTTTTCTGATTACCGTAATGGTTTCAGTGGTGAGATAGGTGAGGAATGCTACCGCCACGAAGAAAAGAATGGCAGTAAGTCCTGGAGGACCCATGATGTTCTCCAGATTCTGCACGACAAAGAGTCCGTGCTTTCCGCCCGGATTGAATATGAGGCTTGGCATGATAGGTGCGATGAACTTGGCAAAGGTTACCGACATCCACAGCATGACCACAATCATGCAGAAGAACCATTTCCACAGGTTCAGCTTGTAGGCATGCATCATCTGCAATCCTACCATAATAACAAAGAATGGGAGCATGAAGGCTGGAAATCCGAAATTGATGGCAATGAGCCAATAGGATACAATGGCTCCCCAGGATCCGCAGTAGTTCTGAAACTGTTTTTCCGTGTTGGTCCATTCGCCCGGCTTCAGATTTTCGAGCAGACTCTGGTCATTAGCTCCTGTGTTGAGGAAGGAGATCATAGCGATGATGATAACCACAGCAATGACTACCAAGGCTAATCCTATGAAAAAGTCGGTGATAGTATTGTTGAAAATATACTGTAAACCAATAGCTTCGCTAAAGGTTTTGGTCTTTTTTTCAGTTCTTTTTTTAGCCATTTTATATATTTTTGAATAATTTATCTGCAAAATTAGCGAAAATAATTGAGAAAACAATTCTTTTTCTCATCTTTTTTTTCTAATTTTGCAACTTGTAAAGAATAAAAAGCATAATGAAGATTATTTTCACTAGTTTCGACAAGGCGGCAATCACGAATTTGCCAAGAGCTTTGTTTCCTGGCAAAATCGTAGTCGTTGACAAGCCTGAAGATACAGAAACGGCTGTTGATGAACTACTTAGCCATTATATACTGGGTGTGGATACAGAAACGCGTCCATCATTCAAGCGTGGTCAGGCTTACCATGTTTCGTTGTTGCAGGTGAGTACACATGATACTTGTTATCTCTTCCGCCTGCATCATACGGGCATGACTCCTGCCATCATTCGCTTGCTCGAAGATACCACCGTGCCAAAAGTAGGACTTTCCTGGCACGATGACTTGCTGCAGCTCCATAAGCGAGCTGCTTTTAAGGCTGGCTACTTTATCGAGTTGCAGGATGTTGCAAAGAACTTTGGCATCGCAGACATGAGTCTGCAGAAACTGTATGCTAACCTGTTTCACCAGAAAATCAGCAAGGCGCAACGGTTGAGCAATTGGGAGGCTAGCGATTTGAAGGAATCGCAGGCTCTCTATGCAGCTACAGATGCCTGGTGCTGCATTAATCTGTATGAGGAATTCAAGCGTTTGTCTGCTACAGGCGATTACGAGCTCGATGAACTCAGGGCATGATATAAGGTGGTAAGGAATTGAAATTGATAATCGTAAGAAACTTCATATATAAAAATATGTATAAAAGCGTATATTTAAAGAAAGGTAAGGAAGAATCGCTCAAGCGTTTTCATCCATGGATCTTCTCGGGTGCTATCCAGGCAATGGATGAGGGCATAGAGGAGGGCGACATTGTGAGAGTGTTTACCCGTAGTGGTGAATTCATTGCTATAGGTCATTATCAGATCGGTTCTATCGCTGTACGTGTTCTTTCTTTTAGAGATATTGAGATTGATGAGGAGTACTGGTGTGCCAGATTGGATTCTGCATATAAGATGAGACTCGCTTTGGGTATTGCCGGTAATTCATCCAATACTACTTATCGCCTGGTTCATGGTGAGGGTGATAACTTGCCGGGACTTGTTATCGACTGCTATGGTCCTACTGCTGTCATGCAGGCTCACAGTGTGGGTATGCATGCTTGCCGCATGGAGATAGCCAAAGCCTTGAAGAAGGTGATGGGCGAAGCACTGGAGAATATCTACTATAAGAGTGAGACAACCTTACCGTATAAGGCTGAACTCAGACAGGAAAATGGCTTTATACTGGGAGGTGATGCTGACGATGTTGCTGTAGAGAATGGACTGAAATTCCATATCGACTGGTTGCGTGGTCAGAAAACGGGTTTCTTCGTAGATCAGCGTGAGAACCGTTCGCTTCTCGAGCATTATGCCAAGGGTAAGAGCGTGCTCAACATGTTCTGCTATACCGGCGGTTTTTCTGTTTATGCGATGAGAGGCGAGGCTAAGGCTGTTCACTCCGTAGACAGCAGTGCCAAGGCGATAGAATTGACCAATGAGAATATTGCGCTCAATTTCCCTGGAGATGCACGCCATGAGGCATTCTGCGAAGATGCCTTCAAGTATCTTGATGAACATGACCAGCAGTATGATCTGATTGTTCTTGATCCTCCTGCTTTTGCCAAGCACCGTGCGGCTTTGCGCAATGCGTTGAAGGGCTATACCCGCCTGAACGTAAAGGGCTTGCAGCGTATTAAGAAAGGCGGCATCCTTTTTACCTTCAGTTGCTCTCAGGTGGTTACGAAGGATCAGTTCCGCAATGCTGTGTTTACTGCTGCAGCGCAGGCTGGAAGAAAGGTTCGCATCTTGCACCAGTTGCACCAGCCTGCCGACCATCCTATCAATATTTATCATCCTGAAGGTGAATATTTGAAGGGATTGGTTCTCTATGTAGAATAACAAATGATTAAAGGATAGATAATGAATAAGTTCAAAACGTTTACAGCCTTGATGCTCTTGCTGGCTATAGGATTTGCAGGATGTGGCAAGTCGGAAGCAGAACGTCATCGCTTGAGCAAGAAGGAAAAGGCTAGATTGGATAGCCTAGACCGTGCTGCGCTGAAGATAGCGGTGATGCCAACAATGGACTGCCTGCCAATCTTTCTGGCATGTGATGACAGTATCTTCGAGCAGCAAGGTGTAGACGTACATTTGCGTAGATATACTGCACAAATGGATTGTGATACTGCTATCGAGCGCAAGCGCGTAGAGGGAGCCGTGACCGATCTGATCCGTGCACATCATATAGAGAAACGGGGTACTGCTTTGACGTACCCTATTTCTACCAATCTTTATTGGCAGTTTATCACCAATAAGCGTTCGCGTATATCCGAACTGAAACAACTGTCAGATAAGATGGTGGCAATGACCCGCTACTCTGCAACTGATTATCTGGCTACTTTAGCAATCGATAGCGGTAAGCCTAAATATGATGCTTATAAGGTTCAAATCAACGATTTGAACATCCGTCTGCGTATGTTGCTTAACAACGAGATGGATGCCATGTTGCTGCCAGAACCTCAAGCTACCAAAGCCCGACTTGAACAGCATGTAAAACTCTTTGACAGCAGAGATAAGAACTTGCAGTTAGGTGTTGTTGCTTTCCGCAAGAAAATACTTTCAGAGCCGCGCCGTAAAGACCAAGTTGCCAAGTTTATCAAGGCGTATAATATTGCTGTTGATAGCATAAACAGTCGTGGGGTACAGTATTATGCAAGTATCATCACAAAATATACGGGTGCCGATGCTAAAACCATCAGTAATCTTCCAAAACTTAAATATGAACATGCTATGGAACCAAGACGTCGTGACCTGGCTGTAGCACAAAAATAAGCAGCTTATGAAAAGAGAAGATTTTAGCTGGACAAAGTTTTCGCATGAAAATGTCACTATGATATCCAGAATAGAGGCAATTCGCAAGATAATTGACCAGGAAGTGGGTTTGGAGCCATGTCTGCCTGGAATAGCGGAAATTGAACAAAGATATGATGCTTTATATCATGATTATATAGATGTCAAACTTAAACATCGGGAACTTTATGATCTTGCTTCAGATTTGGATATGGATATAGACAAGTTCTATAGTAAAATGCGCTACGAATGGATTTTGGCTAATGAGTCTACATTTGTTGCACTTCGCAAAAGAGCTCAGAATCTGACAAGTTTTGATGAGGTACAGGAAACCTTTGAGAAATTTGCTACAGATGAAGCTATGCTAAATTTGAGGGTAGACTTGTCTGAAGAACAGATAGACGAGGAAAGACAAAAGATACAAGAGCAGCTTAATGCCTATCGCAATATGGTGTTTTCTTATATTTTGACAACTGATGAATGGGATGAGGATTTTGTCAAAAATATTCTTGATATCATCGCTTCCGATTTGGTAGATCCATACACCATCAATATGATAGTTTCGGCTGTTTCATTGTCATGCTCTGTATTCATGGATGCCCCTAGACTTGCAGTCTTGATGCGCTTAATCAAGTCTGACGACTGTACTTGCAGTGTTCGCCAGCGAGCTTTGGTGGGTTTCGTTTTCTCTGCAATAACCAATTCGGGTGAAAAACAGAAATATTGGGATTCTGCTGCTGGCTTGATCATGGACGAAGAATTTTTGGCAGCTTGTGTTGATCTCCAACGCCAGATGCGTCTATGTCTTACAAGTAAAAAGGATAGCAAGGAGATGATGCATTCCGTGGTGAAGACCATGCTCACTTCTTTTACTCAGGATTTGGCCGAAAAGATAGACCAAACGGGTGAATTGGGACTTGATTGCTTCTCTGCAGATGGGGAGAATCCTGATGATGCCCTTAAGGGAGCCTTCGACTATATGTTGAATTCAGAAGATATAGGAGTTGATGTCTATTATCATCAGTTTGCCAACCAGAAGAGCTTCGGTCATTTCCATTCACTCTATAATTGGTTTGTTCCTTTCTATGTCCGTAATTCTACGCTCAAGAATGTTCGGGCTACGATGAAACAGCATCGCAATTTCATCAACAATCTCTTGAAAGGTGCCTCTATGTGTGATACCGATCTGTATAGCATCATTCTTTCATTGAATAATACATCTAAGGAATTTATTGAATCATTGGATGTTGCCCCGGAAAATATGGTGTCTGGTCCTGTTTTTTATGACGAAGAAGATGAGGTGGAAAAAGAGCAGAATACCGAAGAGCCAGTAGAGGATGAGACTGATTCTACAGAAGCAATGGATTCTGAAAATGTCACACTGCTTGATTCGGTAATGGAACATGAAGAGAATCTCTCTGAAGAGGAAAAGAAGAAACGTGCAATTAGGGTTCGTCATCGCTATGTGCAGGACCTCTACCGATTCTATACTCTCTCTCCAATGAGGAAGGCATTTGATAATCCTTTCGAAGTGCAGAAGGAAATTCCTTTCTTTACTACGGGACTGTTTGCTAAACCGGAATATGACAAGTATCGCCTGTCGCTGGCCCGTTTCTCTGCCAAAAGAGGTGACTATGCCTTTGTTAGCAAGATTTTGCGTAATCTGGAAAAATATACCGACGAAGAGCATCTGATGCTTGCATTGGCATACAAATCGGAGGAAAAATATGATGAAGCGCTTGAACATCTCTATGTGATTAAGAATACAAGCCCAACTTATAAGGCTGCCACGGAGTTGAAATTAGAAATAGAAGAAGAGATAAAAGACCCGGCGGCTTTAATATCATTGAATTGCTTGATTAAAGAAGAATCAGATGAGAGTAAGCAGTTTAAGCTCAAGCTCAAAAAGACCGATCTCTTATTGAAATTCCATCATTATAAAGAGGCTTTGGAATGGGCTTTCCAGATGGATGAACAGTATCCTAAGGAAGAACAGGTTGAATGCAGACTGGCTTTCTCTTTGCTCTTTTCAGAATCGGAAGGCGATAAAAACATTGACCATGCAATGGCTTTAATAGAACCTTATCTGCAAAATAGTGATGATAATGAGATCAGGGAAATTTTGAATTCTGACATGACAGATATGGATAAGGATGAAAAGGAACGCATATTCATGAAAATGTTATCTGCGATGGTGAACAAAGTTTCCAAGCCACAAGACCACAGATGGGAGTCTATGAAATTTTTCTATTATGGACTCTGCGTTCTCGTGAAAGAGGGAGGAACTGCAGCTATCAGATTTTTGGATGAAGCATCTGGTCATGCAGCTTTTTCTCCTAAGGAAGATATAGATGCATTCGGTCTGCTCGAGATGGGAGATTGGCTCGATGATCGTGGTATTGCGCCTATAGAATTGGAATTTATAACAAAAAAAGTTATCGAGGAAAGGAAAAAACAATAAAGATGGCGGAGAATAATAAAAATAAGAATAAGGTACAGATAGATCCAACCTACGCCCATTTGCAGCCGCAGGCTGTGAATGTGGAGCAGGCGGTACTGGGTGCCTTGATGATAGATTCTGATGCTTTTTCGGTGGTGTCGGAGTTGCTCAAGCCGGATACTTTTTATGACCCGCGTCATAAGAGAATATATCAGGCTATCCAGGTGATGAACATGGAGGAACGGCCTGTGGATATCATGACTCTTGCCGATCAGTTAGCCAAGACTGGCGAACTGGATAAGGTGGGAGGAGCACAATATCTCATGGATATTTCTGCAGGCATGGCTTCGGCTGCCCATGTAGAGTCGCATGCCCGTATCCTGGCGCAGAAATATATGCAGCGCCAGCTGATTCATTATGCCGGCGACATCGAGACGATGGCGTATGAAGAAGGTGTGGATGTGGATGAACTGATGCAGAAAGCTGAAGGTGAACTCTTCCAGCTTTCTCAGAACAATATGAAGCAGGATTATACACAGATTGATCCGGTTGTAAAGGAGGCCGTTGCCATCTTGCAGCGCGCTGCTCAGAACTCGGGTGGTCTTACCGGTATTCCTACGGGTTATCGTGGGTTGGATGATATGACATCAGGTTGGCAACCGTCCGACCTTGTGATTATTGCCGGTCGTCCTGCCATGGGTAAGACTTCCTTTGCATTGAGTATTGCCAAGAATGTGGCGGTTGATTATGATGTGCCTATCGGATTCTTCTCTCTGGAAATGAATAACGTTCAGTTGGTGAACCGACTCATCTCGAATGTTTGCGAGATTTCGGGTAAAAAAATACTGAACGGACAATTGGAACAGCCAGAATGGGAACGGTTGGATAAAAAACTGAGAAAACTGACAGGTGCACCTATTTATATTGATGATACGCCTGGTCTTTCTGTTTTCGAACTCCGTACCAAGGCGCGCCGACTGGTAAGGGAAAAGGGTGTTAAACTGTTGATGATTGACTATCTCCAGCTGATGAATGCCAATGGTATGAAGTTTGGCAGCCGTCAGGAGGAGGTATCTACCATCTCCCGTTCGCTCAAAGGTATTGCCAAAGAGCTGAATATTCCTGTGCTTGCTCTTTCGCAGCTCTCCCGTAATGTAGAGAACCGTGAGGGTTTGGAAGGAAAGCGACCTCAGTTGAGTGACCTCCGTGAATCCGGTGCCATCGAGCAGGATGCCGATATGGTGCTTTTCGTTCACCGCCCGGAATATTATCACATCTATCAGGATGAAAAGGGTAATGACCTTCATGGTATGGCACAGATTATCATTGCCAAGCACCGTAAGGGCTCTGTTGGAGATGTTCTCCTGAACTTCCGTGGAGAATTTACCCGATTCCAGGATCCGCAGGATGCTGCAGCAGCACCTGTCGAAGAAGGTGGTGAGATTGTAGGCTCTAGGATGAATGGCGGAGGGCAGGATGGTAGTCCGCTACCACCGCCGCCTGCAGAGAATCTGCCTTTCTAAGGTTAGAGTTTGTCAATTTTTTCACTCAAAAACTGGCTTTTTCGCCAAATTCTTGCACAGGATTAACGTTTTTAGGTAAAAAATCCATAAGATTATAGGAATTTGTTATCATTTCTATTAAAAAAGTTATAAATTGTTTGCTAGTATCAAATAAAAGTGTTACCTTTGCATGCGAATTTAGGAATATAACATAATAAGATAGATATGAGAACAACATTGTTGAACATTACAAGCATTATTATTCGACTTCGACTGCAGTTTGTGGGCGGAAGTGATAAGGTGTGCGTATAGTTCATCGCATAAGATATTAAAAGCCTTTCTACACTTCCGTCTATGGAGTGGGGGAAGGCTTTTTACTTTATCTGATGCTTCTGCACGGATTGCTATATAAACGTAGTGCGTTCTGAATGTGTAGCTCTTATATATATAATAAGGTGTAAATTTAAAATTTTAATGATATGAGTGACAGATTATACATTTTCGACACGACCCTCCGCGATGGCGAACAGGTTCCGGGATGTCAGTTGAACACAGTTGAGAAGATTCAGGTGGCAAAGCAACTGGAGCAGTTGGGCGTGGATGTAATTGAGGCTGGGTTTCCAATATCAAGTCCGGGCGACTTCAATTCAGTGGTAGAAATCTCTAAGGCTGTAACCTGGCCTACTATTTGTGCACTTACCCGTGCCGTAGAAAAAGATATTGATTGTGCTGCTGAGGCTTTGCAGTATGCCAAGCATAAGAGAATCCATACCGGTATCGGTACCAGCGACAGTCATATCAAGTATAAGTTCAATTCTACCCGCGAGGAAATCATCGAACGTGCCGTAGCTGCTGTCAAGTATGCTAAAAAGTATGTTGAGGACGTTGAGTTCTATGCTGAGGATGCAGGCCGTACCGATAATGAGTATCTGGCTCGTGTCGTAGAGGCTGTTGTCAAGGCGGGTGCTACTGTAGTGAACATTCCTGATACTACAGGTTATTGTCTGCCTGATGAATATGGTGACAAAATCAAGTATCTCATGGAGCATGTTGATGGCATTGACAAGGCACGCCTTTCTACCCACTGTCATAACGACCTCGGTATGGCTACTGCCAATACCCTGCAGGGTGTTTTGAATGGTGCACGTCAGGTTGAGGTTACCATCAATGGTATCGGTGAGCGTGCAGGTAATACTTCGCTCGAAGAGATTGCCATGATTCTGAAGTGTCACAAGCATATCAATATTGATACCAACATCAATACCACCAAGATTATTCCTACCTCACGCATGGTGAGCAGCCTGATGAATATGCCTGTTCAGCCAAACAAGGCTATCGTGGGTCGCAATGCATTTGCTCATTCTTCCGGTATCCATCAGGATGGTGTCTTGAAGAATGTTCAGACTTACGAAATCATTGATCCTAAGGAAGTGGGATTGGATGACAATGCTATCGTATTGACAGCCCGTTCTGGTCGTGCTGCATTGAAGTACCGTCTCCATGTCAATGGTGTAGAGATTAATGATGAGGAGAAGCTCGACAAGATTTACAAGAAGTTCCTCCAACTGGCTGATAAGAAGAAGGAAGTTACCGATGAGGATGTTTTGATGCTTGCCGGTGCTGATTCTGCTGATAAGCATGGTGTTCAGCTCGACTGGTTGCAGGTTACTACAGGTAAGGGCGTGAAGAGCGTGGCAAGTATCGGTCTTGATATTGCAGGTCAGAAGTTTGAGGCTGCATCATCTGGTAACGGTCCGGTAGATGCTGCTATCAATGCTCTCAAGAAGGTCATCACCAAGGAGATGAACCTCAAGGAGTTCACCATCCAGGCTATCGACAAGGGCTCTGATGATGTGGGCAAGGTTCACATGCAGGTGGAATACGATGGTCATGTATATTATGGCTTCGGTGCAGATACCGACATCGTTACGGCTTCTGTTGAGGCTTACATCGATTGTATCAACAAGTTTAAGATTAGATAAACATATATATATAACAAGAGATATTATGAATACATTATTCGACAAGATTTGGGACAAACACGTTGTCCAGATTGTTCCGGACGGTCCTACACAGCTTTACATCGACCGTCTCTACTGTCACGAAGTAACATCACCTCAGGCATTCGCTGGTATGCGAGCACGCGGACTCAAGATGTTCCGTCCAGACCAGATTTTCTGTATGCCTGACCACAATACTCCTACTCACGATCAGGATAAACCAATCGAGGATCCTATCTCAAAGAAGCAGGTAGATACCTTGGCAAAGAATACCGCTGATTTCGGCGTAACTCACTTTGCCATGAACACAAAAGATAATGGTATCATCCACGTGGTAGGTCCAGAGAAGGGTCTTTCTCTTCCTGGTATGACCATCGTCTGTGGCGACTCTCATACTTCTACTCATGGTGCAATGGGTGCCGTAGCTTTCGGTATCGGTACTTCTGAGGTGGAGATGGTGATGGCTTCACAGTGTATTCTCCAGAGTAAGCCAAAGTCTATGCGTATCAGCATCAACGGTAAGCTCAGCAAGGGCGTTACTGCCAAGGACGTTGCTCTCTATCTGATGAGCCAGCTCACTACTTCAGGTGCTACCGGTTACTTCGTTGAGTACAGTGGCGATGTAGTGAAGGATATGTCTATGGAAGGTCGTCTCACCCTCTGCAACCTCTCTATCGAGATGGGGGCCCGTGGTGGTTTCGTAGCTCCTGATGAGACAACATTCGCGTACATCAAGGGTCGTGAATATGCACCTAAGGGTGAAGAGTGGGACAAGGCTGTGGCTTACTGGAAGACCTTGAAGAGTGGCGATGATGCAGTCTTCGACAAAGAGTTGACGTTCGAGGCAAAGAATATCGAACCACGTATCACCTATGGTACCAACCCAGGTATGGGTATCGGCATTACTGGGAAT
Source organism: uncultured Prevotella sp. (assembly GCA_900557255.1). Next base: position 25,763 of record USSA01000004.1, on the reverse strand, counting down.
ATCCCAACTCTCGATGAGATTCCTGAGGAAGAGCAGGCTGGTTTCAAGAAGAGCCTCAACTACATGGGCTTCCAGCCAGGTGAGAAACTCGAGGGTCATCCTATCGATTATGTATTCTTGGGCGCATGTACCAATGGTCGTATTGAAGACTTCCGTGCTTTCGCTTCTCTTGTTAAAGGAAAGAAGAAGGCAGATGGTGTAACTGCTTGGCTTGTACCAGGTTCATGGTTGGTTGATAAACAAATACGTGAAGAGGGAATTGATAAGATTGTTGAGGCAGCCGGCTTCGAAATCCGTCAGCCTGGATGCTCTGCTTGTCTGGCAATGAACGATGATAAGATTCCTGCAGGCAAGTACTCTGTAAGTACATCCAACCGTAACTTCGAGGGTCGTCAGGGACCAGGTTCCCGCACCATCCTTGCCAGTCCATACGTAGCAGCTGCTGCCGCTATTACAGGTAAGATTACCGACCCAAGAGAGTTTATGTAATTTTAAATTAATAATGTACAATTAATAATGTACAATTGATAAGTACAGTTATGAAACAGAAATTCAATGTAATTACATCAAGCTGCATTCCTCTTCCTTTGGAGAATGTAGATACAGACCAGATCATCCCAGCCCGTTTCCTCAAGGCCATCGATAAAGAGGGCATGGGCGACAACCTCTTCCGCGACTGGCGCTACAATGCCGACGGAACTCCAAAGCCAGACTTCGTGATGAACGACCCATCTTACAGTGGTGTCATCCTCGTAGCTGGCAAGAACTTCGGTTCCGGTTCTTCACGTGAGCACGCTGCCTGGGCTATCGCAGGTGCAGGCTTCCGTGTAGTCATCAGTTCTTTCTTTGCTGATATCCACAAGAACAACGAGTTGAACAACCTCGTATTGCCAGTAGTAGTAAGCGAGGAATTCCTGAAGGAACTCTTCGAGAGCATCGACAAGGATCACAAGACAGAGGTGAAGGTAGATCTTCCTAACCAGACTGTGACCAATCTTGCTACCGGCAAGAGCGAGCACTTCGAAATCAACGGCTACAAGAAACACTGTTTGGAGAATGGTTTGGACGATGTAGACTTCCTCGTTCAGAACCGCGACAAGGTTGAGGCTTGGGAAGAGAAGAATAAATAGGTAATGTTGAATGTTGAGTGTTGAATGTTGACTTGCAGGGTAAGAAGCAGGTTGATAGGGCGAAAACCTCATTTAACACTTAACATTTAACACTTAACATTAATAATAAAGATGAACGTTAACGCAAAGAGAGATAATTCCCGTATCAAGGAGATTGAGATCATGGACTGCACGCTGCGCGACGGCGAGCAGACCAATGGTGTCAGTTTCCTTCCTCACGAGAAGTTGATGATAGCAAGAATGCTGTTGCACGACATCAATGTAGATCGAATTGAGGTGGCTTCAGCGCGTGTGTCAGAAGGTGAAAAGGATGCTGTCGCTCGAATTTGCCGTTATGCAAAGACTATAGGTAAACTGGATTCCGTTGAGGTATTGGGATTCGTGGATAACAACAAGAGTGTGGATTGGATTGCTGAATGCGGCGGTCATGTCATCAACCTCTTGGCTAAGGGTAGCTACAAGCACTGCACCCAGCAACTCAAGATGTCGCCTGAGGAGCATCTCGCTCATATCAGGCAGACCATCGACTATGCCCTGAGCAAGGATTTCACCGTAAATCTCTACCTGGAGGACTGGTCGAGCGGAATGCGTGACAGTCGTGACTATCTCTTCATGATGATGGATGAGTTGGTAAAACTGCCTATCAAGCGCTTCCTGCTTCCTGATACGTTGGGTATCCTGAACCCATTGCAGTGTGTGGAGTATATGCGCCAGATGGTGCGCCGTTATCCGAATTCTCACTTCGACTTCCATGCCCATAACGACTACGATCTGGCTGTGAGCAACTCGTTGGCTGCCGTATTGAGCGGCGCCAAGGGTCTCCATGTTACCGTGAATGGTCTGGGTGAGCGTTGTGGCAATGCACCATTGGCAAGTGTTCAGGTGATTCTGAAAGACATGTTCGAGGCAAAGACCAATATTAAGGAAGACCGTCTGAACGATATTTCCCGATTGGTTGAAGGATATAGTGGCATTGCCGTGGCTCCGAATACTCCGGTAGTAGGAGACAACGTCTTTACCCAGGTAGCTGGTGTGCATGCCGATGGTGACAACAAGGACAAGCTTTATTGCAACGGCCTGGTACCTGAGCGTTTCGGCAGACATCGTGAGTATGCGTTGGGTAAGAACTCTGGCAAGGCGAATATCGTGCAGAACCTCAATGAACTGGGATTGGAACTGACGCCTGAGCAGACCAAGGCGGTGACCAAGCGAATCACAGAACTCGGCGACCGCAAGGAACTGGTAACCCAGGACGACCTGCCATACATCGTGAGTGATGTATTGAAGCATGGAGCTCCAGAGGATAAGGTGAAACTGGTAAGTTACATGGTATCAACCTCATACGGTTTGAAGCCAATAGCCAGTGTAAAGGTAGAAATCGATGGCAAGGAGTATGAAGACCAGAGCTCCGGTGATGGTCAGTATGATGCTTTCGTGAAAGCCCTCCGCAATATCTACAAGGTGAAGCTCGGCAAAACCTTCCCTAAGCTCGACAACTATCAGGTAACCATCCCACCTGGTGGCCGTACCGATGCCCTCGTTCAGACCGTCATTACCTGGCGTGAAGGTGACCGTATCTGGCGCACCCGAGGCTTGGATGCTGACCAGACAGAAGCAGCTATCAAGGCAACGCTGAAGATGATTAATATGTATGAGGCAGATAAGAGCGATGAACAGCCAGCGTCGCCTCGAAATCTTGATATGGAATAATATCTCCGAAGATTACGAAATTATCTCCGAAGATTATGAAAATATCTCCGAAGATTACAGAATTATCTCCGAAGGTTATAAACAATAAAACAATTAAAAAATCAAATAAGATGAAATTAAACATTGCAGTTCTCGCCGGTGATGGTATCGGACCAGAGATTATGAAGCAGGGCGTAGCAGTTATGCAGGCCATTGCAGAGAAGTTCAACCACGAGTTTACTTACAACGAGGCTATCTGCGGCGCTCACGCTATCGACGAGGTAGGTGATCCATTCCCAGAGGAGACCTTCAAGACTTGTATGGATGCTGACGCTGTACTCTTCGCAGCCGTTGGTGACCCACGTTTCGACAACAACCCTACAGCCAAGGTTCGTCCTGAGCAGGGTTTGCTCGCTATGCGTAAGAAGTTGGGTCTCTTCGCCAATGTTCGCCCAGTAGCTACATTCGATTGCCTGCTCCACAAGTCACCATTGAAGGATGAACTCCTGAAGGGTGCTGACTTTGTAGTTATTCGCGAGTTAACTGGCGGTATGTACTTCGGTGAGAAGTATCAGGATAACGATAAGGCATACGATACAGATATCTATACCCGTCCTGAGATTGAGCGCATCCTGAAGGTAGCTTTCGAGTTTGCCATGAAGCGCAATAAGCACTTGACAGTAGTAGATAAGGCAAACGTATTGGCATCTTCTCGTCTCTGGCGTCAGATTGCCAAGGAGATGGAGCCACAGTATCCTGAGGTAAACACCGATTATATGTTCATCGACAACGCTTCTATGCGCGTATTGACAGAGCCTACATTCTTCGATGTCATCGTTACAGAGAATACCTTCGGTGATATCCTGACCGATGAGACTTCTTGCATCACCGGTTCTATGGGCTTGCAGCCATCTAGCTCTCTCGGTGAGCACACACCATTGTTCGAGCCTGTTCATGGTTCATGGCCACAGGCAGCTGGCAAGAACCTGGCTAACCCTGTAGCTCAGATTCTTTCTGCAGCTATGTTGTTGGAGCACTTCGGCTTGAACGAGGAGGGTGCCTTGATCCGCAAGGCTGTAGATGCTTCTCTCGATGCCAATGTCCGCACACCTGAAATTCAGGTTGAGAGTGGTGCTCACTATGGCACAACTGAGGTTGGCGCATGGATCGTTAACTGGATTAAGAATGCTTAATCTGTAAATGGATTTTTCGGCGCTGGGTGAATTTTCTATCCAGATGCTTTCTTGATAAAAGCCTTAAGAGTCGTGTTTCTTTCTCTTAAGGCTTTTCTTGTTGATTGTCCTGTCTTTCTGAAATTTAGTTCTTTTTGTAAACTCAAATAAGTTTTATAGTTTTTTATTTGGCAGTTTGCAAAAGTCTTCTTAACTTTGCACCATGAAAAGTTTTTATACATTATTATTGGCATCGATGGTTTCTTTGTCTGTATCTGCGCAGAACGTAGATGCCGACAAGGCATGTGCTGCTCAGAATAAAGCCTTGCGGGATTCACTCTCCAAGGCTACAGAAGTGCTTGCATATCATCCCGACAGTATCGATCTGCGACTGAAGAAGGCTGCTTGGAATATCCAGCTGGAGCAATGGCAATATGCCAAGGATGATCTTGATAAGGTACTCTTTCTGAACAATACCAATATCGCCGGTTTGTTCTATCGTGCCTTTGTCAATGAGAAGTTGCTCCGTTATAACTTTGCGCGTCTCGATTATCAGAATCTTCTGGTACTTGTTCCTGGCAACTTCCAGGCGCAACTCGGTTTGGCTTTGCTCAATGAGAAAGATAAGCATTATACCGAGGCTTACGATGGCATTAACAGTCTGATAGAGCAGTACCCTGACAGTGCGATGGCTTATGCTGCAAGAGGTGGCATGGAGAAGGAGAGGGGTATGCTTGAGCTGGCAGAGTTTGATTACGCCAAGGCGATGGAGTTGGATGCCGGTAATGAGGATTTTGCTTTCAATCATGTAGACATCCTGATTCTGCTTGGAAGAAAAGACGAAGCCTATCGTGATTTGAAGAAACTGCTCGATGCCGGTTGCCAGCCAGGCAGGTTGCAAGGTTTCTATGCAAGGTTGAAAAAGAAGAAAAAGTAGTCTTTTAGAGTTATAAAAAAGAGTTTTTAAAGATAATAAGACAAGAATGCATAAAATTATTCCCTATATCCTGGCAGCCTGTTGTCTCTGTATGGTGGCATCCTGCGATACCGTCTTCGATGTTCATCCGTATGATGTGCAAATCAACGGCGATAGAAATCTGAATGTTACCAATATTCAGAAAATTGAGGCTGCAGTAAAATCGAAAGATACAATCCGTTTTGCTATGATCAGCGATTCACACCAGTGGTTGGATGATTTGAAGAGTGAGGTTAATGATATCAATCGCCGCAGTGATTCCCTCGATTTCGTGATTCATTGTGGAGACCTTACCGACTTTGGTGCTACCCGTGAGTTTCAGTGGACCCGTGACCATCTTCAGAAGTTGAAGATACCTTTCGTGGCTCTGCTGGGTAATCATGACTGTTTGGGAACAGGTAACCAGTCTTATCAGAAAATCTTTGGTAATCCGGATTTCAGTTTCATCGCCGGTAAGGTAAAGTTTGTTTGCCTCAATACCAATGCTATTGAGTTCGACTATTCCCGCCCTGTACCTAATTTCGATTTCATGGAAGAGCAGGTTAAGGCAGATGCAGATGACTTTTCGCGTACCATTGTCTGTATGCATGCTGCCCCTTATTCAGAGCAGTTTAATAATAATGTAGCTAAGGTCTTCAATTTTTATACGCATCAGTTTCCTGGTTTGATGTTCTGCCTTTGCGGTCATGGTCATCATACCAAGCAAGAAGATATTTATGGCGATGGCACCATCTATTATCAGGTGGCTAATGCCGCTAAGCATCAATACTATATATTCACCATTACTCCAAAAGGTTATCGTTATGAAGTTATTGAGTTTTAAGCATATATTCATTCTGGGAGCTTTGTTTGCTGCAGGTTCTGTACAGGTTCATGCTGCCGGTGAGGTTACCGGGAAAAGTGAGGAGTTGGAACAGAAGGATAGTATCGTTCATGATACTCTGGTGTTGGCGGATGGCAAACTGACCCGATATGACCGCCGCGTCATGCGCTACCGTAAGCATTGGGATTTGCTGATACCTACTAGTGGCATCATTCAGACCTGTGGTAATATGGGTCTCATTTCGCTGGGTATAGGATGGGAATATGGTAAGCACCACCAATGGGAAACGCAGCTCTTGTTTGGCTACGTCCCGAAGTTTAGTTCTGACGATGAGAAGTTTACCATGACGCTCAAGGAGAATTTCATTCCATGGCGTCGAAATATCGGTAAGGGCTGGTGGTTTGAACCGCTGGAATGCAGCCTGTATTTCAATACGGTGTTCGGACATGATTTCTGGACAAAGCAGCCTACCAAGTATGAAAGCGGCTACTATCCGTTCTCTACCAGAGTCCGTCCTAATATCGCCTTGGGTGAACGTTTTAAGTATGATATTCCGCACAATAAACGTAAGCGTATCAAGAGTATTACGTTCTTCTATGAGTTGGGTACAACGGATATCTACTTTATGCGTTTCTACCGTAACGGCAATGCCGGTTTCTGGGATGTCTTCGGCCTCTCTATCGGTGCCAAAGTGCAGTACCTTTAAACCAAGAACTGGTTGATGAGTTTGCTTACTCTGATGATATCTTCATCGTTGAGCGATGAGTTGCAAGGCAGACTCAGTTCTTCGTCAGCTATTCTCTTGGCTACCGGAAATTCCAGATGATTCATTTCCGGATAGCATGGCTGCAGATAGGGTGGGCGGAAGTAATGAATCTTTGTGCCGACCCCATTCTCAGCCAGGAAAGCTTTCAGTTGGTCTCGCTTCGGGGTAAGGAAAGGGAAGACGTGGAAAACATTCTCATTAGCTGGAGAGATGAGTTTCGCAGCGATGCATCTGTCCTTGATGTTGTCATCCAGATGTTCCAGGTATAGCTGTATCTGTCTGTGTCTCGCTTTCTGTTCGTTCTCAGGATATTGCAGTTTCACATTCAGTACCGCAGCCTGAATCTCATCCATGCGCGAGTTGACGCCCTGGTATCTGAAGATGCCGTCTTCTATCTTTCCATATTCGTGTAGTGACATGATGGCTTCCGCCAATTCCCTGTTATTGGTAGTTACAGCTCCCGCATCTCCCAATGCTCCCAGATTCTTGCTAGGATAAAAACTGTGGGCGGCAGCATCCGAAAGATTTCCGGTATATCTTCTTTTCGATGGTTTTTCAGAAGAATCAGATAGAGTAGTGGAGCATCCGAATCCCTGCGCATTGTCTTCGAAAAGCAAGAGATGATGCTTCTTGCAGATTTCAGCAATCTTCGGAGACCATGCCAGTTTGCCATAGAGATGAACAATCATGATGGCTTTGGTCTTCGGTGTGATTCGGGCTTCTATCAGTTGGTCATCTATCTGTAATGTATCAATATTGGCATCCACCAATACAGGTGTCAGTCCTACGCTGCTGATGGCAAGTACGGTAGCGAAATAAGTGTTGGCAGGCACAATCACCTCATCACCTTTCTGCAACTTTCCGATAGCCAGTTCGCCCATCAGCATCAGTTTGAGCGCATCCGTCCCGTTAGCGCAGCTGATGCAGTATTCAGTACCGATAAACTGTGCATACGATTTCTCAAACCTTTTTACGGCTTCACCTTGCAGATACCATCCGCTGTTGACCACCTTGTTGATAGCATCCTTTATCTCCTTCTCGTAAGGCTCATTGATTGCCTTCAGGTCGAGATAAGGAATCTTCTTAACTTCTGTTTCCATTGTTTCTTCTGTGATGATTTATACAAGTGATAAGACTTGTTTCTATAAATAAAAACGGATGTTTTGCGGTATTTATTATATGGGGAGCTATAAAAAAGACAAGAGCAGCTATCTTCTCAGACAACTGCTCTACATTCAATAGGTATTAGTTTTCTTTAAGGTAAAAAGATTGTATTCAGGATAACGTTTGCAAAGGTACTAAAAAAAAATGAAACAAAAAAATAAAATGGCAACAAAATTGCCATCAACTTAAAAAAAAGTTCTAAAACCCTTTGAGGAGTCTTTTCTATTTGTACGAGAAAACAGTTTTTTATATAAATAATGCCAAATTAAAAGCTCTGAAAAGAAAAAACTGTCACGAAACCGTCTTTTTCCCTTTCACTGCGTTCGATGTCTAAAATCTTTCGATTTGTACGGTTGAAATTACCCAACTGAGCCCTTTGGCCTGTTTCAACCATACAGTTCGCACCAATTTCTTCTGCAACTTTCGAGAATCGAATTTATTTTTCAGTCCTTATCGTTTAAAAGATTCTAAAAACCAATAATTATTATTTAAGAGTTCCCACTATGGGAACTCTCATTTATTTTATTTTTTGTATCTTTGCACTGTGTGACACAGATTTAGAACCTTATTACCTACTTTAGAGACGCCTCGACAAAAACAGTAATTTGTGGATCTCTACTTCCGAAAGCCAACGGAGGCGGAGATAGGAGAGTCTATGCCCATAGCAAGAGAGCTATACAGCGCATTCTCTGCTCAGTGTTCACGGTGACAGGGTGACACGATGACACTAGTTTTTCAACATTTCGCCTCGCACGCGGGCAGGCAGGAAAAATCAGGCCGAAAGTTCCTGCCTGCCCGCGCGAGAGTAAATCTTCAGAAATCACTGTCACCAGTGTCATCCGTCATACTGAAGCTGGTTACTTACGATGTGAAAGTTAGTTACTTACGATGTGAAAGTTAGTTGCTTACGATGCGAAAGTCAGTTGCTTACGATGCGAAAGTCAGTTACTTGCGATGCGAAAGTTAGTTACTTACGCCCCGTAATCCACTGGCTTACGACGCGAATTACAAGTGTTAACTCCTTTAAGATCAAACAAGCTATGGAGATAGAAGTTACATCAGGAGCAAACAGAGTCAGACCTGTTACCTTCATTTTTATGTTAATTCTTAAAAAAATCAATAAATAATCATCTATTTATTTGCATATATAAAAGAATTACCATATCTTTGCAATCGGATAAAGGCTTCTTTATTCAGGATTGGGGTGTCCCCGGTCGGGAAAGGGTTACTTCACAGTGACTCTTTTTTTTGTATTATTTTCCTTGTTCTTTGGGGAAAATCTTCATACCATATACCTTTCCGTTTAATTGGAAGATATTCTTTTTCAGTACATCAAAAGCAAGATTCACTCCATTAGGATTCAAAACATGTCGAGTTACCGGATAAGCTATCAAGTCAGCAATCTGAAGTCCAATTATATTTTCAGATTTCCATCTCATGTCGAACTTTTTAAAAACTTTTTTCATTCGATGACTATCCACCCAATATGTTCCTCTGTCTAACAGCTGATTATAATAATTAAGAAGGGATGCATCTTCCTTTTTGCCACGTTTTTCGATAATGGTACAAAGTTCTATGTCAGTCAAACCAAGAGAGTCTAAATAAAACACGACTCTTTCCATGATATACGATAAAGACAACCCATATACATCATTCAGTTTACCATACTGCCTGATATATGGTTCTTTTAATATCGAGCAGCAAACTACGACATATCCATTATCTCCAAGTATATCATTAACACCCTGGAAGAATCGTTTTTTGACATCAAGGTCAAACAAAACCTCGAATCCATTTTGACACTTTCTTATATCCCGACTATGAAAAATAATATTTATATTGTTCCAGATTTCCTTTTTAAGGACATTGATTCGTTCTGTCAACACTTTGTCCTGTTCCTCGGAGACAACAATACCACAAAGTGTAAATATAGGGAATTGTGGGTCAAAACTTGCTAAGTTTTGATCTCCGCATTCATCAAGATACAATATAAATTTATTCGCCATAATTTTTGCCTATTTAAAATGCAAAAATACAACTTTCTTTTCTATTTACAAAGTTTGCTGAGATAAAATAACTTAAAAGATCGCTATGAACAAGTATTCACCCCTTTATTGCATCAGTAGCTCATCATTAGAATATTTTACCAAACATAATGTTCACCATAGTTTTGAACAGAATCTTGGCATCGAACCACCAGGATCTGTGTTCCAGGTAGTAGAGGTCAAGACTCAGTCTTCTCAGCATCTTCGGCATCGTATCCGTATATCCATTATATAAGGTGGCATAAGAAGTTACTCCTGGACGAATTTGATACAGATAAGTATATCGAGGATCATGCTCCATAATCTGGTCGATATAGAATTTACGTTCAGGGCGAGGACCTACAAATGCCATGTCTCCTTTAAAAACGTTCCAAAGTTGAGGAAGTTCATCGAGGTGATGCATTCTTAAAAAACGTCCAACTTTAGTGAGCCTTGGATCACCTTTTATCTCAAGAAGATCAGGACCATCTTTTTCTGCATCAATCTTCATGGAACGAAATTTATAGATAAAGAATGGCTTGCCATGTAGACCAATACGTTCTTGACGATAGATTACAGGTAGCCCATCTTCTAATCGGATAGCAATAGCACACGCTATGGCTAAAGGAGAGAAGAATATCAGACAACATGTTGCGATGACGAAATCGACGGAGCGCTTTATAATTTGCTCCGTCTTATTCATGCTGTCTTTATATTGTTTATTTTCCATCAGTTTTTTCATTTATTACGAACGTAAAAGTGCTTATTTGTCGAGCTTCTCGTAAATCGAATTATTGCTCTTGTACTCTGGAACGATTTCCTTCATTATCTTTACTGTGAGCATTTCATCGTATAACTTGCTTTTTTCAATTAAGTCATCGATTTGCTTAGATACTTCTGTATAATCGTATTCACGTACTTCAGCAATTCTTATTTTGTCATGGAACGACGGCTTGGTTGATTCCTTCTCATTAAGCACTTCCTCGTAAAGCTTTTCGCCTGCTCTCAGTCCAGTGTATTTGATTTCAACGTTCTTTGCTCCACTGAGGTTGATCATTCTCTGTGCCATGTCGGCAATTTTGACAGGTTTGCCCATGTCGAAAACAAATATTTCCCCGCCATTACCTTTTGTTCCTGCTTCCAGAACTAGTTTGCAAGCCTCTGGAATGAGCATGAAGTAGCGGATGATACGTGGGTCTGTAACAGTGACAGGTCCACCAGCTTTTATTTGTTTCTTGAATAAAGGTATAACAGAACCATTAGAACCCAATACATTGCCAAAACGTGTGGTAACGAATTGGGTTTTTCCATTGATGATACCTTCTTTCACAGCTTTGTTGAGACTCTGTACATAGATTTCACAGATTCGTTTAGAACATCCCATGACATTGGTTGGGTTGACAGCTTTGTCTGTTGAAATCATAACAAATTTCTTAACTCCATATTTGACAGCAAGGTCAGCTAGTATTTTAGTACCATAAACATTGTTTTGAATGCTCTCACATGGATTGTTCTCCATCATAGGAACATGTTTATAAGCAGCAGCATGGAAAACATAGTCAGGCAGGTAAGTCTTGAAGATATGTTCCATTCTGGACTTGCTACAGATAGTGGTGACGATGGTTTCAGCTTTAATATCAGGGAATTGCTTCGCCATCATCAATCGTATATCGTGCTGCGGGGTCTCTGCACTATCTATCAGAATTAATTCCGCAGGACTGTACTTGGCTATTTGTCTTACCATTTCGCTTCCGATACTTCCAGCAGAACCTGTAATCAATATGCGTTTGCCATGAAGCATAGAACCCACGCTTTCCATATCGATGCTGATTTCATCTCGTGGTAAAAGATCCTCAATGCTAACTTCTTTGAGTTGTTGCTGTTCATTTCTGTTCCACTCCTGTGTGGTAGGCATATAGATATGTATACCTTCTGCAAGTAATGCATCCTGGAAGTCTTTATTTGTGCGAAAAACGTTGATGGCACCAGGAGAAATTAATAGGGTAGAGATATTGTTATTTCTCATTTTCCTGATGGTATTCAGGTCTGGAGCATACACTTTGGTTCCCATCAGGTGATGGTGCTTTATTTTTGTATCATCAGAGATAAAGCCCATGAGTTTAAATTTCATGGGTTTACTGTTCTTGATTTGCTTGGCGAGACCGATACCACCTTCTTTCACGCCGTAGATAAAAGCATGTTTAATGTTGTAATCAGAGAGAGAGACGTCAAAGATAGTCTTGGCAATCACTCTGATAGCCCACAATACTAAAGTGGAAATGAGAGCTCCAAGTACAATATTGCGGTATTCTATTTCAACTCCAGGGAAGAAATGAGTGCTAAGCAACATGTTTTTCGTTATAGCAGACAGTACCGCACCAAAAGTAACAGCATAGAATACCCTTTGCAAATCAATAAACGATGAGTATCTGAGGATACCGTCGTATGTGTGGAATATCCTAAAACCGATGGCATGGAACAATGTGAATATAGCAAATAACATAGAGAGTTGTCCTAAGATACTCAATGCCTTTGCTCCACTGTTAATCTGCTGATATATAAATAAGTAAGAAACAAATGTCACAGCACAATCTATCCAAAAAATACACCAGTATGGTAGTGATTTTTTGGAGAAATACCAATTTGATAGTCTATTGAAAAACTTCATGTTCATGAGCTTCGGATACAGGTTGTTTAATTGAACATTATTTGGTTATAATGTTTTCTTTTATCGTGTCAGTGATATAGCGTACATCTTCTTCTGAAACGCATGGCCCACTAGGCAAGCAGAGACCCTTACGGAACAAATCTTCACTGATACCATTTGTGTATGACGTACAGTCTGCATAAACGGGTTGACAATGCATAGGCTTCCATAAAGGGCGTGCCTCAATAGATGCTTGGTCCAATGCTATTCGTAAAGCTTCAACATTCTTGTTTGGCTCCAATGATGTATGTGCGCTTTTAGCACTGTGTGTAACACCTGCAGCACCTCCTACAGCACCGGTAATAACCTGACTGTATGCTTTTTCTTCGCCTTTGATCTTTACGTTTTCATCTAACAGAATCGTATTGAGCCAAAAATTTGAGTCAAAAACTGGTGTCGGGTTGCTATGTACGGTGATACCTTTCACATTTGCGAGTAATCTTACATATAGGTCATGTATGTGTTTGTGATGCGCTATATGGTCGTTTAGTACAGTCATTTGACCTCGTCCTATTCCTGCACATACGTTGCTAAGACGGTAATTGTAACCAATGTGCTCATGTTGGTAGTATGGATATGACTCTCTTGCCTGGGTGGCATAGAACATAATACGCCCCTGGCTTTCTGTATCTGGGCAGATTAAGGCTCCACCACCACTTGTCGTAATCATTTTGTTTCCGTTGAAACTTAATACGCCATATCTACCATATGTTCCACACACTTGTTCTTTATAACGGGAGCCAAGTCCTTCAGCTGCATCCTCAATAAGTGGAATGTCGTACTTGTTTGCTATCTGTAAGATTTCGTCAATCTTTGCAGGCATACCATATAGATAAACAACGATAATAGCTTTTGGCTTTTTACCTGTCTTTTCTATTCTGTCAGCAATAGCTTGGTCTAAGAGCTGAGGATCCATATTCCATGTCTCCTTTTCACTATCTACGAAAACAGGTTTCGCACCCAGATATTTAATAGGGTTGCTTGATGCACAGAATGTGAAGGACTGTACCATTACTTCATCTCCTGCTTTCACATCACAGTCTAGCAGGGCAAGGTGTACAGCTGCTGTGCCTGCACTTAATGCAACAACCTTCTTGTTTTGTCCTACAAAGTTCTCCAAATCATTCTCAAAACCATTGACATTTGGTCCTAATGGAACAACCCAATTGGTATCGAAAGCTTCTTGGATGTATTTCATTTCATTGCCACTCATATGAGCAAGGCATAAGTATATTCTGTTTCTATTCATCATAGTTTTAAACCTGTTTAAATGTTCAGAGCATCATACTATTTATATGATTTCATTATTATATGATATTCTCTTTCCTGTGACTGTAGCTATTATAATCTTAATGTCCAGCATAAAGCTATAGTGTTTAAGATAAAAGAGATTAATTCTCACTTTATCTGGATAGATAACGAAGTCGTTGTATTCTTGTGGATTGTCTTGTTTCGCAAGCAATTCTTCTTCATTACGATATTTCAGACTTGCTGGACCTGTGATTCCCGGACGCAATTTCAGAATATCTCTATCTTCGCCTTCTAGTTTATCAGCATAGCCTGGTACGTCAGGCCGAGGACCAACAAAACTCATGTTTCCGATGAGAACATTCCAAAGTTCAGGAAGCTCGTCTATCTTGTATTTTCTAAGCTTAGCACCAAGAGGTGTTATTCTGCTTTCTCCTGCAACGGATACGGAAGAGCCGCTATGGTGCTGTGACATGGAACGGAACTTGTACATAGTAAACAATTTACCATCTTTTCCAACTCTCTTTTGAGTAAAGATAGCTGGTCCATCCGGCATTTTTATATGTATAAGAATCCATGTCAGAAGCAATATTGGGCTAAGAAAAATCAGTCCTGCTAAAGCTGTTATTCTATCAAATATATATTTTAAAATCATATTGCGTATTAAGTACTCGTTTCTTTATAAACGTTTGATGATAGCGTTTATTGCATATCCGATAAAACATATTGCAGAATATATTGGATTAATATGTTCTATTTCTCTATAAACTTTCCAAACATCTTTTGCTGCTTTCCACTTTCTTGAAGTATTTGACGTAGATACTAATCGATAGCATGCTAATGTATTTTGTAGCCCATAAGCTTTGAAGCCTCTTTTCATAATGAGCAACCATAAAGCCATATCTTGAGAGCTTTTTATGTTAGGCATTATGAAATTTCCGGTCTTTTCTCTATCTATGATAACGGTAAGGCATCCGATGATAGTATTACGTAAATAACCATGGTATCCAATTATTTTTGGTACGTTGATGGTGTTTCCTGTTGGGGTACCATCTTCTTTTATGACGCTATAGCTACTAAAAGAGAATGCTATGTTTTTTTCTATCATGAATTGAATCTGGGTTTCAAGTTTATTTGAAACCCAAATGTCATCACTGTCAAGAAATGCAATATATTTACCTGTCGCATTTTCCAATGATTTGTTTCTTGCGCAAGCAGGACCGCTATTCTTTCCTGTAGAAAACAATTTGATTCTATTGTCTTTTTCAAGAAATTGTTCTACGATTTTTACTGTGTCGTCTTTAGAACAATCGTCTGTTATAAGTAACTCCCAATTGCAGTATGTCTGATCAATTACAGATTGTATTGATACGGCTATAAATTTTGCTGCATTGTAGGAGGGCATGATGATACTAACTTTATTCATTGTATATAAATTATATTATTCTATGTATCCACATTAAAAGTGGATCAGATTAAAAATTAAAAAGATGTCTTACTTGTCATTTTCTAATGAATTTCATAAGTGTAGCGACAATGCGAGTTGCAATAAAAGGTATATTATAAGGACTTGTGAGCATCTTTATATATCTTTTTTGCAACTTGCATACAATGTGACTTTTTTGTAATATTGTCAGCTTAGTCCTGCTGGCAGACCCAACTCTTAATCTTCTGTAATATATGGCATTCTTGTCCGATAGAATTATATTTCTGACATTTTTACTGATTTCTGCCATGAATACAGAATCTTCTCCAATCTTTAAGTTTGTGTCAAAGCGGGTGTCTTGTATGCTTTTTTGACTTATGATTTTACAACAAGCAGAACTCATAAATTTTCTTCCTTTTAGTACTGATAGCGGTGCATTCTTGTGTGCAAGTTTCTCATATGCTGATGCGATGTAGTCGTTTTCAGTTTTGTTGCTATTGTTATAAAATGCTTTGACATTACTTGCAACAATGTTATTCGGAGTTGCTTTATAGTATAAATTCTCTAAATAAGATGGTGAGATTTTGTCATCATCATCTATGAAACATACGTATTCTCCTTGTGCTCTTATCAATCCAATATTCCTTGCATTTGACACACCAGGAGTTTCTGTGGTTATGACAACAGAATTAAAGTCATACATTTTTGTTAAATTGTAAATGCATTCAATATAGGGTTTAATAACTCCGTTAAGAACAATGATTACTTCAAAGCATTTCTTGTTCATTGTTTGGTTGTTTATGCTTTCAAGGCAGTCCTTAAGATAAGGGCCTGGTTTATATGTTGGAATGATGATGCTGATTTTCATGTTTTACTAATATTTTAACTTCCTTCAATTTTTGGAAATGAAGGAAGCTTATGTCTAATGTTAATCGTTAGAAATACTTGATATTGTTTCAATAATTCTTTTGCAAGCTTGCCCATCACCATACGGGTTGGTAGCTTTGCTCATCTTCTCATATTCGCTAGAATCAGATAGTAAGCATGAAACGCTGTCCATTATAGCCTGGTAATTAGTACCGACTAGCTTCACCGTTCCTGCTTCAACCGCCTCGGGACGTTCAGTTGTGTCTCGCATTACTAATACCGGCTTTCCTAATCCTGGCGCCTCTTCTTGGATGCCGCCACTATCTGTCAAAACGATGTTGGCTTTTTCCATTAGGAAAACGAATATGAGATATTCCAGAGGTTCTATAAAGAAAATATTGCCAAGATTACTTAAGTCTTCACCAAATACATCGTGGATTGGCTTACGTACATTTGGGTTGAGATGCATTGGGTAGACAAAATCAACATCTGGATGTTGGGCAGCCAAATCCTTGATAGCATTGCAAATGTTGAGGAAACCTTCTCCAAAATTTTCTCTTCTGTGACCTGTAATTAAAACTAAGCGTTTGCCATCTTGAAGACGTTTCGAATCATAGCCCTTTTCCTGTAAATCTCTAGTCAGACGAACATCAAGTTTTTTGTCATTTTTGATTTTTGCAGTAACCCAATGAAGGGCATCTATAACCGTATTTCCTGTAACTGTAATCTTGCTGTCAGTAATATTCTCTTTCAGGAGGTTCTTACGGCTCAGTTGGGTAGGGGAGAAATTATAGGTAGCAATGCGCCCTGTAATTTGTCTGTTCATTTCTTCTGGCCATGGACTATATATATCATAAGTTCTCAATCCAGCCTCTACGTGAGCTACAGGAATTTGCTGATAAAATCCTGCAAGTGCAGCAGCGGTACTGGTTGTTGTATCTCCATGTACGAAAAGTATGTCTGGACGGCATACTTTGAACACATCGCGCATGCCAAGAAGCACTCTTGACGTAATGTCATAGAGATCCTGTCCTTGCTTCATGATGTTGAGGTCATAGTCGGGCTTAATGTCGAAAAGGTGAAGAACTTGATCCAACATTTCTCTATGCTGGCCTGTAACGCAGACTATTGTTTCAAAATCTTCTTTCTTTTCTTGGAATGCTTTTACCAAAGGAGCCATCTTTATAGCTTCAGGGCGAGTTCCAAATACTAACATTATCTTTTTCATATTTTAACTATTTATTTTAAATAACGTACTTTTAAAAAAAATATTGTATTTCGCATTTGCGATTTTTGTTATAACCTTATATCTTAAAAAAATGAGTTATTTATAAATGAAAGTTCATAATAGTTTTTATGCACTTTATAATAGTACCGAGTTCTGAAGAATATATAAATTGTCCAATTCCACCGCCAGTCCATTCTGCTATTCCAATTATCAGCATTATGGAAAATATTTTGAATTTTGTTGGCTTAAAAACAATATCTGTAAATTCTATTATAGAATTCAATTTCTTATCTATTTTATTAGGTATATAACGGACTAATGTCTCGTATTTTATGGTTGTGAACATAATTATCGTTGTAAATGCAGAGTAGGTGCAAATTCTAGAATAATCAGTGGACAAGCATATAAACATGGGTATTTGGAATATGTATGATAAGCAAAGGTAGAACATGATGCCTTTTCTATCATTTACTTGAAATTTATCTTTATTAAATACATACAGACCATTTGTTAAATAATATGTCATACCGATAACGCTTACAAGGCTAATTGCTAAGCAAGGAACATTATGTTCTATTCGGATAAAATTATTGTAAAAATGAAACTTCATTACCTCCATGCTATTTCTTCCAATAAACTCAATTGTTCCTATCTGGGGCAGAAACGATCTTGTTGATTCCCAAATTTGGTTTTTTGCTATTGGTGTACCTGGATAAAGGCAACAAATGGTGAACGTTAATAGTAAAATAAACAATGCTATAATCGTAGTTCTTACTTTTTGGCACTTTAATTGATTGAGAATTGCAAAATAAGGAAGGCATACAAATAGGAATGGTTCATAACATAAAATAGTAATTATGCAAATAAAGAGTGAAATATATAACCATAACCTTGCAGATAAACGTTTCCATAGAAATGTGATAAGTAAAAATGCTGATAAAATTATATAGTCTCTTCTCATATATCCCAATCCGTAAATCCCTATGCCTCCTAATAGATAACACGGGGTTAAAAAGGCAAAACCATAGTTGTATGGTTTCAGCTTACTTAAGCAATACAAAAAAATAAATGAATAAGCAGTTATAGATAATACTATAGCTAAAGCGATTGGGGATATACCGCTTATTTGGTATATTGATAATAGTAGGGAACCTATAAGCCCTCTGCGTATAAACCCTCCTTGGTAGTTGATAAATAGATCAGCAAAGGCATCCATGTAATTCTTGTGTAAAAGGAGGGCAATTATCTTGTAACTGGCTATTATAACTAGAAGTGAAGCATAGCTATAGATATATGCATTTATGATTTTATTTTTCATTATTTTTATTTTCTTTATTTTTTGACTTATATGGACTGTTATTCGGATTATATGCACTTCTGAAAGAATATGAAGGGAATTCTCCCTTTACAGCATATGTTAAATAATTGGTATATGGAAGATACCGCCATGTGGAAAAAATTTGGTTGCTACCTATTACAGATAAGCCTAGGAGATACGCAATGTATATCTTTTTTGAACGTTCTGTAAAGAAAACTGTCAGATAACTAATTCCTGCTACAAAAAATATCATATAGTAAAGTTGAAATCTCATAAAAACTTCAATAGTTGTAGCTAATCTGTAGAGAATCAAAAAGGTGATAGCTCCATTCCATATTATTTTTCCATTTTTCATTTTGTAAATTTGGCTTTTATAGAAACATAGTAGAATGAAAAATGTAAAAAATATGATGAATCCTAATGAAATAACTCTTCCTCCTCCCTCTGTATTCGAAGATTCAATATAGGAGCTAATTTTTCCTGCTACATAAGGGATGGAACCAAAGACATTACTGATAATAAGTGCAAGTAAGGCTCTGTTTGCAAATAAAACATTGATAGCAATATAAAGAATGATAATCTTTTTAGTACTTAAGTCTTTGTTCATATAAAAATATGCTGGTATCATAATGCATGCTGACGTATGAAATGTCATAGCTATTATGACAATAATAAAATAGTGGATTGGCTTCCGTTCCACGAGAAATCTGACAGCATACAAGGCGATACTTACTGCTATTAAGTTACGCATTGGATTGTCTATAAATAAATAGAATCCATAGCATGGTATAAAATACATCAATCCGATGTATTTAAATCTCTCACTGTATGTAATCAGCTTGCAGACGATTGTAATGTAGCATAATACTTTTGTGAATATGAAAAATACAAAAAAATCTATGTTCAAGAACCTAAAAGGAAGCATGTAGATATAATATCCGGGTTCTTGAAAATAGTTGTAAAAGAGATTGTTGAAGTTTATGTGGGTATATATATCTTCATAAACTCTCCAATCTGTTCCTGTCATATAACCGAAGCAGAGAAAAAGACATAGCAAAACAACATATATTCTTAACCAAGCAGGCTTATTTGCCTGTTTGATAAAAATAAATGCGTATGCCGAACAGAATGATAAATAGTAAAGTGCCATAATTAAATGATTTCGTTATATTGTTGGAAAATAGTTCGTGGTGAATATGATTTTTCCAATGAAAATGATTTTATTTTTCCATTTGTAAAGTCTTTGTATATTTGTCTAAGTGTCGAAAGAATATTCTTCTCGTTTTGCACAGACGAAAAGTAACTAATGTGTCCTTGTTTGTACAAGTCATTTAAAACTCCAACAGAAGGACTTATTGTAAATATAGGCTTACCTAACTGCATACTATCACTCACTTTGGTTGGTAGGAATATTCCCTCTTCGCAAGGTGCTTCAACAATGAGTTGGATGTCGTAGTTTTCCAAAATGTGTTGGCTTTCTTTGTATTTTACAGGAGGAAATATTTTTACGTATTTCTCTAGATGATTTGTGTTGACAAAGTCTTTTACACTTTGCGGGGTTTGCCCAATGAATGCGATTTCTAATTTGGCATCTTTTTCGTTCTTGATGAACTCTGTTAATGCTCTTAGAAATGGCGCAGCATCTCTTGGTGGAAGTAAATTTCCCAAATGCACGATTCTTAAATTCTCATGTGGTGTATCGTGGTGTTCTCTTGGGATTACTACATGTGGGATTATTCTCGTCTTTTCTGAAGGAATGTTAAGGTAGCTTCTCATATAATCTCGAATTCTTTGATTTGGGAAAATATGATAGTCTGCTTTTTCCATCAGATTAAGAAGGGGGCTTTCTAATATGAAAAGTTTGGCAGTTACCCCATTACCATATGGCTTGGGATATTTTTTAGTTGGGTATGGGTCGTTCCATGTAGCAATCCATTTGTAGCCCTTTTTCTTCTTAAAATAGCTGCCTAATAATTCACTTGGACTGTTTTTTGTAATGATGGCATCGTATTGGTTTTCTTTGCATAATTTTTTTGCAGTTTTTAGTGCACAATATGCCCAATGGGCACCCTTGAAAACTGTACCAAAAATGAAGAGGCAACATAAGTGTTGCCAAATTACTTTGAGGCTCATCTTGTTGTCAACTTCTATTATGCTAACAGAATTTAGGCTTAATCCTAATTCTGCTAAATCCGTTTCTGGGTAATGGGTATATTTCATTTTTTTAGAAATTAAGTCTATTTTGTACCCATTTTCAGAAAGTACCTTGAGTAGTTTAACATTGCAAATAGCCTCTGCTCCTGTTACAGGTATGGAGGCTGGAGCTATCATAAGAATATGCTTATTTTTCATTGCTTTCTATTGATTTATTATTTTGATAGGACTTCTTTTTGTTAATAGTAGGACTTGCCATCCAAGAGCAATCGTTGTAATAGCTAGTAAAATACTTGTAGCCCAAATGATTCCTGGTGCTCCTGCAATTTTAGATAGGCTCAGAGCTAGTGGAAAAAATATGAGTAATTGTATGATTGCTGTATATAGTTGTAATCTAATTTTACCAATGCCATTGATAATAGATGCGTATATATTGTTGAGATTGAACATGATGATATACACTGCTACACTAATGCACATACTTATTGGTATGCTAATCTCTTTGCCCAACCAAATGTTATATACCAAATTGGAACAAGTCAATAGAAGAAGGACTAATGCACTTAACCCTCCCCAAATAAGCATTAGTTTTTTTATTGCAAGTTTTATCCAATTCATGTCTTGCTTTGCATAAGCATTTGTGATGGCACCCCAATAGGGATTGATGACAATAGTGAATATTATCATAGCTATTGAGAAGTAGCGATATGAAATGCTGTAGTAAGTTACAGAGGTTGGTGTAAAGTAATGTGCAATAAGTAAACTTGTTGTTGAATATAATATCAAATTTATGATTTGTATTATGAAGAAGTTACCACTTAAACCTACAAGTTCTTTGATGTTTTTTTTGCTAACATATTTGATGCTAGGACTCAGAAATTTAATTTTCTTCGTGAAAACGATGAAGACAGCTATGCCATAAATCAGTATAGGCATGGCGACAAATGTATATACAATGAGTGCAAGATTTCCTTTTGGCATTATTTGCGTATATACATAAATAAATGCAAATGAAAGAAAATTTGCAAAGAAGTTTAGGAACTCATTGATGGATGAATATTGTAAAGCATGAAATATGGCTACAATAAGTTTTAACACGAAACTAAGTCCTGTTAATACAATGACCCCAAGCATAATCTCGTTTAATTGTGGCGAAATATTGTATGAAATATTAAATATTTTATTCCAGTCGATAAAGCCTGAAATTATGATGTATATTACTACAAGTACAAGCATAGCACAACCAAGGACATAGAAAGCAGTGCTTATATATCCTCTTGCTAAATGACCATTGTTTTGTGCAATAGCTTCAGCTAGTTTTGTTCTTAATCCGCTTCCTATTCCGATATCAAAATAGTAAATCCAAACAAGGATAGAACTAATAGTCATCCAAATTCCATAGTTATATTTGTCTATATAATGGAGTGTTAAAGGTACCAGAAGTAAGGATATGATTATAGATAACCCCTTGAAAACAAACGAATAAAATACATTTTTCCTGATTGTCTTCTCTCGAATTATTGCTTTGCTTGAGCTCTTTGTTTGGTACATTTTACATTGCTGTTTTAAATGAATTTTTTATATCCTTTCTGAAAATCCAAATGGTTGTTCCTATAAAACCGAGAACTCCATAGATTATTATTATTAATATTTTTCTTGGAGAATCTGCTTTGTATGGAACTAGACTTGGTTGTAATACTACAAAGTCGGGGGTTCTTTCTTGAACTTTAGCTTGAGCAGCATTTACCCTGTCTGATAATTGGGTATAAGTATTGTATTTCAACTGCATTTGGTTTTCTAAATAATCTCTTTTCTCTTGCAGTGATGGTAAGTTAATATCAAAATTTGAGTCCGAAAATGAAGCATATTCTTTCTGAGCTTTTATGTACTCTTTGTTTGCTTCAGATCGTAACTTAATGTAGTAATTTAAGTCATTGCGAGCTTTTTTTGTTCTGTAGTCTGTAATGTATTGTTGGAGTAATTTTTGCCCTTTGTCAGCAATGATGGCACAGACATTTGGATCCTGTGCCTTGACAGTCAAAGTTATTAGTCCATTTTCTTTATCTATGTCGCAAGAAATTCTATCTTGTATGTTTTCGATAGATTTCCATTCTTCCTTAGATAGATAGTATTTGTTTAAATCAGAAACTATGTGATTTTTATTGATTTCTTTTTTCTTGTCTTTAATCATTTTTGATATGAGTACCGAAGGAAAATTCCACCACGCTGATTTCTCTGTTTTGAGATACCTTTTAAAGGTCATTTCCTTCAATGAATCTTTTGGTAGTACTTTAATTTTCTCTAGTTCCTTGATGAAGGTTGTAGACGAAATGATAGATGGGTAAATCTGTAGATATAGTGCGCCATCTGCATCGCCCATTTTATTTAAGTCTATGCCAGCCATACTTGCCAATGACGATAGCCCACCTCCGACAGTACTATTGTTGCCCATTTCTGGAGCTAGGACAACTTTAGAATTGTAAACTTTAGGAATACTGAAGGCTACAATAATACCTAGTATTCCTGTGGCGAGACAAACTATTGTATATAGTTTTATATATTTGCCCATCTTTTTGATTAAGTCTATCAAATCGATTTGTTTGATTACTTCTTCTTTTTTTTCCATTACTATTATGTTTCTATTAATACTTATCCCTGCTTCCAACTCTCAACTCCTCTTGTCTTGCTGGAGAAGTTGATGCCTAGCTTGACAACTGTTCGCTTATCCATAGCGAAAGGAGCTGCATAGTTTTTGACTTCTATCTGTTGCAGAGCTTCTTCGGCGCTTCCGTCTAATTTGCATTCAATGATGTAAATGTAGTCGGAAGTTTGAATGAGAACGTCCATCCTGCCATCACTTGTCGGTATTTCTACCTGTGTGTGGAATCCCATAATCTTAAAAATGAGATATAGGGCATTTTGGAAGTAAAGTTCTGCTTCGCCTGCTACCTGATAGCTGTTATCTGCAAAGAAAGCGGTAAGCCGATTCATAAATTGTTCAACATGTCCTGCTTCCACATCCTTCACAAACTCATCAACCATAAAGGCGGAACGGTCACCTGCTGAACAATATAGCGGCAGCAGAAAGTTAAGAAAACCTTCTTCCACTTCTTTGTTAGGGAAGCCTAGTAGGTATTTCTTAAACCTTTCGTCATAGCCTTTGATTGTGAGATAACCACTCTGGTATATCACAGGTATCGGATTGGTTGACAGTGAATCCACGCTGTTGATTACATCGTCTGATACCCTTTCCTTTGTCATGTCTGGCAAACGATAGTTGTGCATTTTCAGCAAGTCAACTAGAAATGTTGGTGTGCCAGTCTCAAACCAGTAGTCTTTATAGCGAAGTCTTGACAAAGTGTTCAGTACACTGAATGGGTTATAGATTCCTATTGTATTCTCCTCGAAATGATATCCGTCGTATCTTGCCTTCAGTTTTGCTATTGTGGCTTCTTCTGTATCGCCATTGGCTTCGGCTAATTCGCTGATACCTTCCTTGAAATTCGTAAGCAATTCCTTCTCTGTCATTCCGCAGATGCTGATATAGCGGTGATCCATCGAGATATCCGTCAGGTTGTTGAGGTCACTGAACACGCTAACCTTGCCAAACTTGGTTACACCGGTGAGGAATGCAAACTTGATATATCGGTCTTGTGTCTTCAATACCGAATAGAATGCTTTCAGCTGTGCACGGTGTTCAGCCTGTAACTCTGGGTCGCGCAAGGTCTGAAGTATAGGCTTGTCGTATTCATCTATAAGAATTACAACACCACATCCTTCTTTCTCTGCAGCTCGTGCTATCACACCCTTGAAACGAAGGGCAAGTGTGGCTTCTGACTCACGGGTTCCATATTTGCATTCCCAAGTTGTGAGGTAGTCATTAAGAACTGTGTACAGACTGTCTTTCTCTCGAAAGTTGGCTGTGTTGAGATCGATATGGAATATAGGATATTTCTTCCATTCTGTCTCCAAGTCATATATGGCTAAGCCCTCGAAGAGTTCCTTCTTACCCTGGAAGTATGCTTCCAAAGTAGACAGAAAGAGACTCTTTCCGAATCGGCGTGGACGACTGAGAAAATAGTATTCTCCCTCTGTCGCCAACTTGTACACGAATCGGCTCTTATCTACATACGAATATCCATTTGTACGTAGCTTTTCGAAATCTTGTATTCCTATAGGATATTTCATAAAATGACTCCTTTTTTATAGGTGTTTGATTATTCTTACTTACTCATATTAGCAATCGTAGCAATCATGGCGGCGATGCTGCTCATGCTGCTTCCCATACTCATCATTTCGGCGGTACTCATCTTGCGCTTTAGCTTAGCTGGGACGACAATCTCGCTGCCTGGCTGCACTATGGCACCATGAGAGAGCTTGGCTACCTTACCATTCATATAGATGATGTATGCCTTGCTCTTCAATGCATCTGAGGCAAAACCACCTGCCTGATCGATATAGTAGCTTGCCTTCTTGCCCTTTTCGTAGGCTACCGTATTGGCAAACATTACAGCACCGTTGATCTTTACCGTACCATTGTACTGAGGAATGACCAGACGGTCGCCCTCGCGCAAGATGATGTCGGCATCACTGCCTGGGTTCGCCAATGCTTCAGGAAGATCGATACCTACCGGATACTCGCTAGGTACATTGAACTTCTCTATGTTGGTGCGCTCTACATCCTTAGAGGTCTGCGAGATGGCACTGGCATTGTTGCTGCTGGAGGCTAGTTGCAGAAGATTTTTCTGTATCTCTTCGCGCTGCATCTTCAATACTGCCTCCATGCGCTGCTTCTCTTGCTCGTTGGCTTTGCGGATGATGCGGGCTCCCTTGAGATATGCCTGGTCGGTAGCTCCACCTGCCTTCTTGAAGAGTTCACTCAGGCGGGCGTTGCGACGGTCTAATGTATAGAGACCGGCAAACATCACTTCACCGGTAATCGATACGTTCTGCTGTTCTACATAAGCCGGACTCTTACGGATCATTACTTCATCAAATGGCATCAGCTTGAAGCCTGGGGTGCCGTCGATAACGAAGCCGTCTTTAAGAGATAGGGTGTAGGTCTTGGCGA
>USSA01000003.1 GCA_900557255.1 uncultured Prevotella sp. | reverse complement strand
AAACTCTGCATCTTCTGCCATACCGACCATTACTGCGGTATTATGGTAATCATTATATGCCATATTCATTGTCATATACCATTCGCAAAGTTTATCTGATATACCTTTATTTCTTAAAAAATCTTTGACTGTATCGAAAGACCATTTTTCTCCGTATGGACGCATTTCACGCACGATCTCTTTTGCTTTCTCCGGTGCTATTTTATATGCAACTTCTCCAAGTTTTTCCATTACGCAAGAATAATAGGATGGGTCATAAGCTTTTAACTTTTCCATAGCTTCATCCACTGCGTAATGTACAAAATCCCAATCAGGGTCATTCCTTTTGGCTATAAGATTAATCAATCCCATGTATTCCATAGGTTCGCCCCCCTTACTGGATCCTCTGCACTGTTACAATTGCATTATTGATTGTGGCTGCCGCAGACAATCTGAACGATAATGCAATCTCTGTTCCGAGGTTATTTTTTACTGCTCTGATAATATCGGTAAGATTCAATGTGATTAAATCTGTTGCTGCGGTAGATGTTGCACTGGCTATTGCATCCGGTATTGCTACTCCATTATTGAACATCTGCAAAGACACGTTCCCCGCAGCCACTCCTGTAATGTTGAACAGTGCCGCTACATCATACGCACCACAAGCGTTAATTCTTATACGATTACCATTAATTCCTGTGCGGCAATTCGTGTTAAAGATTAAGTTTAACGGAATATCTGTTCCGGCTGTTACTGCTGTTGCAGTTGTAATATTTGCTTTTAACATTTGTTTCCCCTTTCTAGGACAAAGGCGGGGATTCCCCCGCCAATTCCTCAACCTATCGTTACACTAAGGTAGTGCCAGTTATGCCAGGGCATGCGTTACCATAGGCAATCGGTGCCATGTAGTAGCCATACGGATTCGTTTTTGGAATACCGCATAATGCAGACTGAAGCTGTAACTGGTTAATCTGATTCTGCATTTCTGCCATTCTGTTTCCAGTAATAGCATCAAGAATCTTCTGTGTCTGTGCTGTAGTGTTGGCATTGATCGCAGCTGTATTGATTGCTCCGTTGTAGTTTACACCATCAATGGCTCTCTGCGTTTCGCAGCAGCATTGTGCAAGCTGAGACTGCATTGTACCGAAATTGCGTAAAGTCTCATAACCAAGGTTAGAAATACCATTCTGCAATCCCATGTAATCATTTTGCAGACTGTCACTAAGTCTGCCTACAGAATTTTCAAGGTTATTGAAATTCATAGCGTTGCAAAGTCCTGCTTCTGTTACTGGTCCGCCGGCACCATCTCTGCCTACACCAAAGAATCCACCGCCACCGATGAGCAGAAGAATCAGAAGTGCGAAAACCCACAGTCCACCGCTAGACATTCCAGCGTTTTCCTTTCCTGTTACTGCTCCAATGTCAGCTAAGCTATAATTACTTTCCATGATAATACCCCTTTCATGTTATATATAAAATTGCAATTTTATCTAAGCATACCAAGAATCATATCGGGATTTACTCCCATTTCTTTGCACTTGTCATAGAACACTTGCTCCGGATTCTTGCCCTTTACCATATCCATGACTTCTTTCATTCTTGGGTCATTAGAGGACATCTGATTTAATGCACCCATCGGGTCAGATGCAGCTTGCACCATTCCCATCATCTGCTTTACCTGTCCGACTATCGGAAGTATCTGTCCGACCTTGTTATTCTGTAATATAGGATTCATTATTCTACCCCCTTATTTTCGCTTGTGAGCGAGTTTTGCAAGACTGTTGATAAATAATTCTTTAGTTCATCAAACTCACTTCTTTTGACGTATTCTTCCGGTTTGTCCTGTTTTGCTTCTACAAAGTCATAAGCTTTTACTGTCGCAAAGCCGGATGCATCCGCAGTCTTGATATAGAATCTTGGCATCTGTGAATCCATCAGCATGACTTGCTGATTCGGATACACCTTATAAGCGTTTGCACTTTCCATTCCATTGACATATTGAATACCGCTTGTCTGTTGCATGGCTTGATAACTCTGTTGCTGCATTGCCTGCATAGGCGGCATCGGGTACATTGTATTGAACATATTTCTTTCCCCCTTATGCCTTAATTTTAATGCCTGCATAAATCATCCTCAATCGCACAAAAATGCACAAAAAATGCGAAAAAAGCCGCCCCGAAGGACGGCTTAAATCAATTTCCCTATTTTCCTGTTTACCTTTTGTGATGTTCGTCTTGCTGTGTCTATTGATATATTTAAGCTTTCCGCAATTTCTGCTAAGGGAATGCCCTTGCTTCGCATCTCAAACACTGGTAGTTCGTAATTTACGAAGTTACAGTGTTTCTTGAGATATTCAAGTTCGGGCTTAGTAAAGCTATATATCAGCATGACTCCCCCTATTCTTTTACTTCCGGAAGTCCTGCAACACTTGTCAGCATGGATACAATGCCGGATACTGCCGCAGTGGATACTACTAATACCCAGTTTACATCTCCTAATGCTGCACTCGAACCGATAACTGCGATTGCTGACTGTGCCATTGTCTTGATTGCTCTTACTCCTGCTGCCTTAAACCATTTCTTTGACATGATTTACTCCTTTCAAATTTCATCGTGTCTGATTTCCAGTTTGCAGACACGCTCATATAATCTTTTAATTGTGCCATTACCGCCCAATTCTCTGTATGATTCATATAGATCCGTGAGATTTTCCAAGTCCTCTGCAGTCAGATAATCTGCTTCGATATAGCAGATTAAAAGGTGCATCAGCCTGTCATGCAGCATTGCAAGCACGGCTTTTTCTACTGGTGTTTTCTTCTTAAATCTTGTCTGTAGAAACTGCCAAAAACCATTGCTCGCAAAAACAATTCCCACGAATCCTAATATTGATGCTGTATCCATTATAAAAGCTCCTTGAACGGTTTATTAATCTGTTTCCCTGTTCGGGTATCCCAGTGCATGAATTTACTGGAATATTTAATGGAGCTGCCAAGATGAATGCCCCATGTATAAATGCCTGCTTCTCCTACTATGCCGTGAGATTCGCAGATTGACCGCCATTTCTTGGCATATTTGATAAAATCATCTTTCTTGACTCCGGGGGAACCCCAGTCTGTCGCACATCCCCTTAAATGAGATGAATTAGCATTACCGCCTACTTTCTTGTTGTAAGCGGCTGTCCGGTACCATCCGTTAACTCTCATAGGCTTTCCGTACCACTGCCGGAATTCTTCAAGGCACTGTGCATGAAGAAAAGCTTCCGCTGTTAGATTGATTGTTCCGCTTTGATGCTTTGCGTACTCTGCAAGGCTAAAATGCTTTGTTAAGCCTGTTACTTTGAATGTTACTGCCATAATGACTCCTTTCTAGTACGGACTATATTTAGCCGTACTCAATGCAAGAAATATTGCTCTCTTCTGTGCTGTACTGAAACCACCATTCTGATTGAAAAAAGATATGATTTCATCTTTGCTATAACTTCCATTACCATTTGCATCTATGACGGATGCTACTTGATCTAATAAGTCCGGTGTAACACCTGCTTGCTTCAACCATGTTGCACGCTTTACGGCTCTTTCGGATGTCAGCACTATTGCTACATTTGGCGACTGCTCATTGTCAAGAAGTGCGTATGCTTGACCAATAGATTTTGAGTATCCGCTATCTTTCAAGATTTTCTTTGCACTCTCTACTTCTTTCAGCGTGACTCCTTGTGATTTCAATGCTGTTGCCTGTTCCACTGCACTTTCTGATGTCATAGCAATTGCAAGCTTGGCGGATTGTTTACCTTCAAGTAGTGCATAAGCTTTTGCAATACTACTGTCATAGTCTTGTGTTAATAATTTTGCTTTCGCATACTCTTCTTTGCCTATTCCAAGTGGTTTATATTTCTTCTCATAGCTTTCTTTCTGCGACTTATCCATTTCAGTCTCGTAAGTAGGATTTTTCGAATATTCAGAATTAGCTTGCTTGATTTTTTGGGCTGCACTCCTTGCGATCTCATTTTTCTGCTCTCTGATAGCCTTTATCTGACGTGTTTTATCTGCTACAGATAAATTACTATTTTGAATCTCACGTTCTTTCTTGGATAAATCGGATAATTCTGTTTGAATCTGCGTGTATACCTTATTTTCAATATACTCTTTGCCCTTTTTCCCTGTTGTGAGTTTCACATCATTATAGGCTCGTTCAGCAGCATCTTTTTTATCGTAGAAGTCCGAAACAACACCGGAAGAAAATCTAGGATCCGCTGTGAATTTGTCTTTAAATGGGTCGATTGTGACTCCTTTAATTCTTTCTCCAAGCCCTTGTAATTGTGGGTCGGTTACGGCTTGCCCCATTTGCCCCATATAGCCACCGAAACTGTCGATTAAATAATCAACTTTCATCGGAGATTTCAGTGAATCAAATGGTAAATTCAAGTTATTTGCCACATTTGCAATTCCTTTAGCAAGCCCGCTTGTCGAGTAGTCATATTGCAGCTGCGGCGAAACATTTTCCATCGTTGACGGAACAATGGAACGTCCTGCAAAGTCTTTGTTGTTCGGAATATTGATTAAAAGCGGTGCTAAAACATTATCCGTGAGTGGGTTCGGTGGTAAGAAGTTATTCTTAAGAGTTTCTCCATACCCATTCCAAGGATTAGCTTCTCCACTTAAATATCCGCCTACAACATCAAGAGAAGATGCAAAAATAGAGCCATATTCCCTATTAAGTGGGATTCTGATAAATGTCTTTGCATAACCTTGTTCGTCTGTTTCGCCTGCAAGATTCGGTATGCAAAAATAATTCTGCTTGGTTCTATCATTCAAGTCTTGATAATGTGGGTTATCCCAGTTATATGCCATTAAAAGTGCATAGGGAACACCGACAACACCGATACTTCTTGCCGCTGTTCTTACTGGATGTGCCTTTGCTACTCTTGCGAACTTGTCAATACCTTGAACTGCTGCATTGAGATACAATGTCCATGCATCCAATGCTTTTGTGACTTCTCCGGCTCTTGAAAAGTTTACAGTGACTTCCGCAGCTTCATTCAATGCCCTGTTTAAGTCTCCGTGAGTCTGCATGGATGAAATAAATTCAGCCAGTCTTGGAATAGATTCTGTTGCTTCTCCGGCAGCACCTAAAACACTTTTCATGCCCTCCCATATTCTCCGAACAGGGTTCGGAGATACATTAAATGTCTTGTCAAATCCTCTATTGGCATGAATATAACCTGCTGATTTACCGCCTAATGCTTGGTATTTTCTCCACATTTCTCCGTTTGTAGCCATCTGATAAATGGCATTAAACATATTCTTTGTGGTTTTACCAACTCCATATTCAGACTGAATAAGTGCTGTCGGAATATCTCTTGCCATGTTAGAAATAGCGAATACCGGGTTATAACCTGTGATTCCGGCTTTCATCGGATTCGTAATTGTTTTACCTAGATTAGCGAATGCTTGTATATTCTTCGAACCGATTACATTATCAAGTTTGCCCAGTGCTTCTGCTAAGTCGCTATTAATGTATGCCGTGACTTTTTCGCTATTCCTCATAGCAGAAATAGTATAAACTTTAGAGTTTATTTCCTTTAATGCTCCCTGTTCTGCTTCGGACAGAAAATCATCAATATTAAGGCTTTGCATAGGCTTTGTGTCTGCCACAACTCCAAATGTTTTCAGCTGTTCCGGATTGCTTTTCAGTGTATCAATTAAGTTTAAATACAAGTCGTTTTTCCTTGTAGTCTTAATCATTTGTGATACCTGTTCCATCATGGCATCTTCAATCGGAATTGTTTCTGAATGACCACCGACAGCCTTTTTTACTCCCGAACCAATGCTATAATGGCTGCCGCCTACACTGACTCCACCGGCTTTATTCTTACGGAATGCCGGTACATAGTTCGGATACATCTTGTTCATGGCATCCCATGCAGATTCGCTCATTCTGCCTGTTTCTACAAGCCAAGAATGGGTAAATTGCCGCCAATATGAGTTGATATTATCTGTTATTTCAGCAAATTCAGGATGCTTATTAAGCATTTCTTGAACAATTTTTGCCGATTCTTCCGAGGAATACTGCTTAAATACTGGTTTTCCCTGTTTCCATCGGTCAATGTTATTCAAATGTTGTGCGTAAATGTTGAAATCCTCTGAATTTTTCGATACTGGCTTGAAAACATCGTAAAAAGACCGATTATCAATGACTTCTCCTTTAGGATTGACAAGCTGTTTGGTGTAGATGTATTCTGCTGTTCCGCTCGATGTTCTAACGGCTTGCACTGCATTTGATGCACGTTTATCTCCGGCAGCTTTTGCAAGTCTGTTGATCTCATTACTTGAATCGACTGTTGCTTTGTAAAGTCTGCGGAATTTACCCTCTGCGGAGTCCATTGCTTCTTGAATAGTTTTCACATCCGGATTTACAATACCAAGATTTTCACTCTTTCCGACTACGTCAAAATTGCCAACCTTTGTTTCTTTTCCACTAGGTGTGACTTTGACTTCATTTGCCGCTTGTCTGATAGGTGGGGCAACCTTATTGACATTGTCAATATTATTTGCTATAATGTTCATAGGGTCAGATGAGTGGTTCGCCCCGGACAATTGGAGTCCGACGGAAGGAACATCATCTAGCCCTATTTTTTTATTTTCATACAAAACCTTTCCTTGCTTCCTTGCATTATCAATAAAACGCTCATATCCATCCTTACCATATACGCTTGCAATTTCATCCGTATATTCAATTCTGCCATCTTTATTAAGATGAAGCGCTGCAATAACTGGATTATTATGTTCATCCAACATATTTGTTATAATAACTTTAGAGTCTTTCTGAGTTGACGAATCTAATACAGCTATTGGGTCCTCAAGCTGTTTAGGAAGCATTTCAAGACCGCCGAATCCTAAATTATGCCCTTGTTTTAAGCCTTGATATCTTTTTGGATACATAGCTTTTCTCACGGTATCTTGCGTTATTGTCAAACTATCAGCTTTTGCACCATGTTTTTTTAGAATTTCAGGAGTATCCATAACCTTAATGATTTTTCCTGTTGGTGTTTCTCCTGTTATAGTTCCTTGCAAGTCTTTTACATATTGTTTTTGTCTTGCCGATTTTGGAAGCTCTACCTTGGACGTTATTTTGACGTTTTCAGCCTGTTTTGCAGTCTTTGTGGGTAATTCTATCTTTGGAGTGACTTCTTCCTTTACAGCCTGTTTTGCGGCTTTTGGAAGCTCCTTTTTCACTGCTTTTTTCGACCCTTTTAAGGCTTTGGCTACTGGCAATGCTTCAATTACACCGCCAGTAACCGCATTTATTCCGGCATTGACTGCCATATCCTTAGCAAGTTCTTTGCCCTTTTTGCCCTCGCCCCTTGCCAAGCCTAAATCAAGTGCAGTTCCTACTGTTGCATCAGCTATAGCATTCTTTGTCGCACTTTTGACAACTTGTTTTGCGGCTTCCTCGCCAATTTTTTTCCCAACTTTGCTCTTTACGGCTTTTTCAGTAACCTTTTTCCCTGTTTTCGTTGCAAGAGCTTTTCCGGCAAGTTTTGTTGTGCCTTTCTCTGCTGCACCATATCCGGTAGCATAGCCGAACATTTCCCCGGCTATGTTTCCCGCTTTTCTATATTTTGCAGTCTTTTTATTTGGTGCTTTGATAGTTTTGTTGCCTTTTGTCATAGTTTTGCTTTCGGAAAGTTTTTTTCCTTTAGCAATGCTATATGCAGCTCCTGCTACAGAGTTATCTACAACACCTTTTCCAAGCCCGACAAGAAATTGACCTGTTTTATCGTTCGCAAAACCTCCATTTTTCTGATACTCTGCACGCTTTTCTTTTGCGATCTGCTCTTGAACCTTTTTTCGCTTTTCAGTAGGCATGAAATCAGATTCAATATCACGCCACGCCCAATTAACTTGCTGTTTTACTTTGTCCTTTAAGCTTTTGCCCGTGCTTTTTTTCTTATTTTGTGTTTTCGTATTAGACTTTCGCGGTGGTTTCTTTAATCCATAAGAAGCACTTACATTTCCGACATATCCTTTTTTATTTTTCTTCAAGTCATTTTTGGCTAAAGTGTTTACTTCTTTTTCGACTTTTTCCCAATTAATAGACATATCCTACCTCTTTGCATATTTATTTATAAGAGTTTTTGCCTGTTTTTCGGTTATATTTCCTGCGTTGTATTGACTCTTAATGTAACTTAATGCGGACTCAGCACCGGTTCCTGCACTCTTTTGCCCATACGTTGAATTCCCATATCTGCTCGCAGCCGTATTCCTAACTATATCAGAATAGCTAGGCTTATTCCAAACAGATTCAATATCCTTTATTGAAGTGCTACTGCCACTACTTCCTTTTTTCTTACTCGATCTACCCTTCTTTGTAGTAGTCTTAGGGTCTTTTCTTTCAACCACTTTTGCCCCAAGTGCTTTCGCAGCGTTTGCTGTTGCTTGCGAATTGGTGTAATGCAGTCTGCCATCCGATGTGACATAAGTGTACTTCGGATTCTTCGCATTGATCTTAGACTGAATTTTCGTATTCCAACTATTAATAGCGTTTTGACTCTTAGCAGCTTGATTCTGCTCTTTAAGTTCATTCTGTCTATTAATATAAGCTTGAAGTGTGGAAATCTGTCCATTAAGTAGGTTCTGCTTTTGGTTTGCTAAATCTTCCTGTGCCATTGCTCCATACTGGGAATTGATGCTTGCCTGGTTCGACTGCAGCTGTGCCATTAAATCGGATAGATTGCCGTTGTACTCGTTTGCAAGTTCAGCTAATGCACTCTGCCGGGATGCTTCTGTATCCGCTAAATTGGACGAATAAGAGTTTAAAATCTGATTCAAGGCAGTTTCACTTGCACCGCCTGTAATGCCGTTTGTAGAAAGCTGTTCTGCAAGATTCTTTCGGTTCTGCATATAGGCTATGTACTGCTGTCTTGCCGCTTCATCTGACGTTAAATTAGCTTGATTTACACCTTGGTTATACACATTGCCAAGCTGTCCGGCATTTGTATTATACAAAGTGTTTGCATCTGCCAAGGCTGTATCCCACTGGCTTTGGATATTCGGGTTTACTGTCAGTTCCGAAGAACCTAACGGCTCAATTAAACCCGATTGTAAAGCCCTTAAATAAGCGTTTGGAGATGAATTGGGATTGTTGTTGATAAATGCCCTTGCCGCTTTACCAATCGTTGACGTTCCTAACAGATTTGAACCGCCAAGTGCAGTCTTAACACCTGCATTTCTGTTAGTGTTTGCGGGTGTCTTGGTGGTTGTGCCTTTCGTGCCTGCACTTCCGATTTTAGCCAAGTTGGATGCACCTATGGTATTTCCATAGGTGTTGTTATTACTTGTGCTTTTCTTCCATGCTGATACTGCCGCCGCTGTATCTTTGCCCCATATACCATCTGCACCCGATTTACCAACACTGTACCCCGCTTTTATTAGCGAATTTTGCAAGTCTTTCACTTGCGATCTACTCATGTTATTCTTGTTATAAATTGTTGTTTTAGGTGTTGTCTTTGTAGTTGTTGTTTTGGTTTTCGTTGCCACGTTCTACACCCTTTCTTTGTTTCAATAAAAAACACAAACTTTTTATCGTTTGTGTCAGAATTTATTGTTGCATTCCGTTATATATTATGTACAAGGCAAACTGTGATTTCCTTGCATCTATCGGCACATCTACTCCAAACACATTATGTGCCGATTTTTTATTTTTAAAACTCCGTGAAGAACTCTCCCTCGGAAATCTCTGTCGGACTTCCAGCTTTGATGCAAACGTATCTTGTTGCTCCGTCCGTGTAATAGTAGTTTTCGTACACGTCCATGCCCGGCTTAAATGTAATCGGCTTGTCTGCTGTTCCCTCGGCATCCGGGTCGGTTTCTTCAACCCATGTGATAGCTCCACCGGCTTTCGCTTGGTGCGGAACCCACTTGAATCCAGGTCTCGGTGTTACGATTGACGGTTTATCTTCGATTGTAATTCCGACTTCTTCGATAACATCAACGACTTCTTTGTCGGCTCTGATTGCCGTCTTGATTGCTTCAAGTCTCTTAGTCTGTTCACTGTTCATTAATTCCTACCTCGATTTCTAATTCAGATAAAACTTGATCAACGTCCTCCGACGCCGGCTCACTTGGCAGTTTCGCCTTGACTTCTTCTTGATACTCAATCGGCACTCCGTCAATAGTCATTTGATTTGTGACTACTGCCGATACATACCAGTCCACTTTTTCGTCGTGCGTAGTTTCTCTGCCGACATAGGTTTCGGTTTCGGCAGATAGATAGTGTTTCGTTTCCAATGTGTCTTCCGGATGCGTCTGAATGACTGCCATAATCTGATCGTATTTCTCTTCGGAAATCTCAACAGCGTTCTGAGGTACTACTGATGATTCCCCTATCATGGTTATCTCGCTACTTTGGATTGTTTTGTAATACATTTCTTCTCCTTTCTATGCCATCACTTGCCAGTAATATGTTGCACCAGTTAAGAAATAAGATGTTGATGAAGAAAAGCTCAAATTGAATGTTGATTCATCATAGTCAGCTGTTTTTACTATAAATTCACTATATCTGTATACTTCAATATCACTATAATAAGTATTATTGTATATATAAATACATTGCATACTGTTATCTGTTGAAGTACCGTCATAACTATATCTGTTAACGCATTGAATCGAACGAATTGCATATTGTTTTCCTAGAAGACTAGCATCTGTATAAATCACTATGAATTTTGGTTTTGAACCAAGATTATGGGTTATTGAATAGCTTTTACTATTTGAAGAAGGTATAAATGAACCATGAGCCTCTTTCGTCAGACCAAACATAAAATTTTTCACTTTCTCATACCAGTACCCGCCTTGCGTGCCGCCGTCTGGGTAGGCATTCGTGCTGTCAGATACGACATAATCAATGAATGTGCCGCCTTTCGCAGATAACTTCTTAAATACATACGCCCCATGTTTTACATCATCTACTTTCGGTAGCCCCTTAACCGTTGACAGAATGGAGCTTAACTCGGTGTTGTTCGTTTGTAGTTTTTGTTTATTTCCCATGCTTGCTCCTTTCTATGCTAACGTGATAAGGGTGTATTCGACACCTGCGATATAATATCCATTAGAGCTGCCCACTTTAAACATCACTGAACTTCCTCCTACATTTCCATTTGCCGCGTACGATAAGCCACCGTAACCAGCGGAAGCATTTGTGTTTCTTGTATAACAAAGAGTGCAGACGGAATTTGTAGCCGCAAAATAAACATCTGCATTTGCGGTTGCACTGTCACGATTGCAAAACAGCAGTGCTATCTGAGGTGTGGTACCAAGAGAATGAGATATGGATGTGCCATAGCAAGTCTTTCTACTAGAGAACGAGAATTTATCGACCGCCATTTTCGCGAACCCACCTGCTGATTTTAAATCCGCAAATTGGCTTGGGTCTTTCGCCGTTCCCTGCACCAGCTGACCATTGACCCATGCACTGAACCCCTCAAGAATCTTGTCAGCCGTGGCATTTGCTCCTGTTGCCTTGCCAACAAGCTGTGTCTTGATGCTCTCAATCAGCCCTGTCTGAGCTGTTACTTCGGGTGTAACGTTCTCGCCACCCTTTATTGGATACCAAGCCATTAATGCACCTCGATTCTTACGCTCATTGCGCTGCTTTGAGCTTCAAACTTTAACGTAACTTTACCTGCGTCAATAGTCATCGCTGTGAGCGTTGCACCGAAGATGGATGTATACACATCCACAGCGGACGTTGCAAGAATTGCAGAATCACTGAATGTTAGTGAAGTTGACCCAGCAGCTAAGGTTGCTGTCATTGTTTTAGGTGTTAGTTTTGTTATTTTTGTGGTGTTCTGCTGTACCGCTGTGTTAAGCGCAGAGATTGACGATTTTGTATCGTCCGGAAGATTGTTTAAAATGGCAACAAACTGTGCTTCTGTGCCTTTATATCCACCTTCTTGTGCAAGCTGATATGCACTTTTTCCATTTGTTCCGTTCGTTCCCGGATTTCCCTGTGGACCTTGTTCGCCTTGCGGTCCTGTCTTGCCTTGTGGTCCTTGAACACCTTGTATACCTTGCAAGCCTTGCTCGCCTTTTGGACCCGCAGGACCTGTTGCACCTACTTCTCCTTTATCTCCTTTTTCGCCTTTTGCACCAGTAGCACCCTTTGGACCTTGTGGACCAGCTTCGCCTTGTGGTCCTTGGATTCCTTGAACACCCTGTTTACCCTGTGGACCTTGTTCGCCTTGGTCTCCCTTTTCGCCTTGTTTACCTTGTGGTCCCTGGATTCCCTGTATACCTTGCTCGCCTTGCGGTCCTTGCACACCGGGATCTCCTTTAGCTCCTGTTGCTCCGGTATCTCCCTTAGGACCTTGTGGACCCTCCGGACCTTGCAATGCACCAAGGCTTGACCATGCGCTTTCAAGTTCGCTCCAAATAAATATTTCATTATTTGAACCTGTTACTTGATAAGCATAATCATTACCTTTTGGATAGGCTGTTTTTAATGCTGCAAGCGTAGGATAAATGTCTTGAATAACAAAGGAACGTCCGTCTGCACCTTTTTCCCCTCTTGGACCCTGTGCCCCAGTGGGACCTTGCGGACCTGTCGCACCAGTTGCTCCTGTTGCTCCGGTAGCACCTTTTTCTCCTTGTGGTCCTTGGATGCCTTGGATTCCTTGCTTTCCTTGTGGTCCAGTTGCCCCGGGAGCACCTTTTTCTCCCTGTTTTCCTTGGACTCCTTGTTCTCCTTGTGGTCCTTGCAATCCTCTTGGACCTTGCTCGCCTATATCTCCTTTTTCGCCCTTCTCGCCTTTTTCGCCTTGAGGTCCTCTCGGACCCGTTGGTCCTGTCGCACCTGTCGCACCTTCAGGACCTCTTTCGCCTTGCTTTCCTTGGATGCCTTGAACACCCACAGGACCTTGGATTCCTTGCGGTCCTCTTGGACCTGTTGCTCCGGCTTCGCCCTGTACTCCTTGAACTCCTTGCGGACCTCTAATCGACTGTGGGGAAGGGATGATTGGTTCTTCTTGAATTTCCCAAGAAATAATTCCCGCATCGGTTACACTTGGCACTATTACACCGCCAGTGTCTCCTTTTTGTCCGGTAGCACCTACTGCTCCGGTTTCGCCTTTTTCGCCCTTTGCGCCGGTTTCGCCTTTTGGTCCTTGCAGTCCCTCTATGATTGTATACGTGCCATCGTCTGTTATTTCAGTATTCAGAAACTTCAATCTTGAACGCTGTGTGTATTCTTTACCGCTAGAGTCAAATATTTTATGCCCCGAAGATGCTGTTTGAATCCAAGTTACATTATCAATCGAAACTTCAATAGCACCATCAGCATTCAGTCTTATATATTTGACTTGTGATAAATCCCCGGACACAACAGCACTATCAATACCAAGTGCAACTAAAGCATCTACTAAAGCGTTGTGCTTTTCCATATCAAGCTGTGGGAATTTGTCAAATACAGCTTTATTTTCTGCGACTGATCCTGTGAGCCTTGTACCCTCTACGGAAGATACAGCAACGGCATCCCTTTCGCTTGTGAGTATTTTGGTATTGCTTAATGCCATATTTTACCCCCTATTCTTACTGAAATTGCCTAATGTGTAGGTCTTTGTTATTTTCAAAAGTCCAAAAGGTTCATAAATTGCTTTGTTTTCAACAGTAATTTGTAACCTTTTATACTTCTTTACTTTCTTATTGAAAAAATCATCTTGCGCTGCTTCGTTTGCACTGAATGTAAACCTTGTGAAATCAATCATTTCCCATGTATGAATATCAGCATAAAAAATTCCAAGCGTGAAAACTCGGTCTCCATCCGCTGATAGTGTTACGATTGCAGATGTCCGATTATATGGAAGCAGTGTAATCAGTGACCCTTTTTTATTCAGTGTCTTGAAATATTGCGGTATTCCATCATCATCAAGAGGTGTTGACCATCTACAAGGGATTGCTACTCCCTCTGTCATAACAATATCTCCGGTGCTGCTTATTGTCCCTACTCCATCATCACAATAGGCAGTCTCGTTATGCACATCAGTATTAAACTTGCACAAAGTTCCGGCGGCAGTACCGAACCACAATTCATTCTCATATACAAAGAAACAGGTTGCCGGAACATTATCCCAGTAATAACATTCATACGAATAGTTTGTTGTATTGTTACTATCGTTTGATTTCTGCCGTCCATCCAATACGTAGCAATGTGAGTTCACACACAAGATATAGTATCTTTTCCATACAATAGCACAAGATTCCTCAAGATGCGGTTCTTCAATCAGACGTTTATCAACATAATATGACCGATTTCTAAGAACATTATCTGTTGTTGCAAACACATTTGTAATTGCAAAGATTCCATCTCTTGTAAGAAATAATGGGTCATCTCCCAAGGTTGCAAAAGTCTTTGTTGCGATTCCTCCGGCACCGCCCATTGTCGGCTTTACCGCAAAATATGTTTCTGTGCCAAGAGTCTGACCATAAGCAAGATAAACTGTGGTTTCTGTGTTGGTATCTCCCTTAATGACTGCCAAATACGATGAGTAGGTATGAAGTCCTACAATATCGTTGCCATCTTGCCCGGCTACAAAATAATTGTTGTCTGGCCAGTATGTCGGTTCATCAACTCCGGTATAATACACCCTGTTTTTATTCACACCGCCTACTGCGAAGATTCTATCTGTTGTCGAATATCCATAAGCTTTCGTTATGGATGTTTTTAAGAGGTCTGCTCGTGCTTCTTTATACTGACCTTTATAAATAATCGTTTCGACTCCGTTTATAGTTTCCTTATGATCTTCTGTGGCATCGAAATTTTCAAATGTGATCTTGACATTATCTTGACCAGTGATAACCGCATCATGTGCCGTTTTAAAGGTTATTTTCGGGGAACATACCCCAAAATCGACTACTTGGCCAAGAACGTTTTTACCTTTCAGCGTTGTAACTTCGCCTATTGTATAATCTGTGTCTTTCGTCTTAACCTCGAAAGTGCCATCACTGTTCATGACTTCAACTTTGATTGAATCCGCAACAATATATTTATAAAAATCATTGGTTTTAAGCTTCTCAGGGACAAGAGAATATTCGGTAGAAGTCTCATTGCCTAAAAATGAATAGGTCCGTTTTGGTGTTAAAAGGTTAATTCCCTCTAAAGACACACCGCCAGTACCGTCCGGATTCCTTGAAATGGATGCTTCCGGTATTTTAACCTTATCACTATTCAGCAGATTTTCTGCTTGTAGATCTTTGAACCGATACAAATTACCATTCGCAAAGGCATAAACCACATCATTATACATAAACAGATCTGCACACTCTAAGGTTGCATACGCTACAAGCTGTGTAACAGTCTCTACACCGTCCACGTCATGCACTGCATAAATGCCTTGTGCTGCAATGATATATTTCACGATTCCGCTTGATTCTTTATGAAGCAGAATCTTTTCTATCTTACCGCCATTTACATTCGTCATTTTTCGCCAGCCACGACGCTTAATAGGATTGCCCCCATTATCAGATATGAGATTCAGCATATCCGGACTTCTTCTGCGGTTTACCTCTGTCATATCCCTTGAAAAGTCAGCACCCTTTAACTGCTCATAATAAGCATGTTTATAGGAAGGTTGTGCCGGTATGCTTAGTTTCATAATCTCAACCCCTGTCCGATCACAATTCTTGTTGTTGCATAACAAGCCTGCTTAATCTGATTCATTAAATCGTCATACTCGTTGTAATAATACGTTGCCTTGGTCAAATCATCATCTAACCACACATAATGAGATGCCAGTAATTTAATTAAAGGCTGAACCATAAGTGGCAGCTGTATTTCAAAGTCATCCGGTGTATCTGATGTTATATCTTTGATTACCGGAACTGTCCATTCTTCTTCATCTGTAGAAAGTTCAGCCTTGAAATAGGCTCTTAAAGGAAGTACCACGGTATAATTAATGGTATTAATTGCATGGTTTACGGCATTACGAACAATCGACTCATATTCTTGCATCGAATAGTCATCCTCAAAGCCTAAATCACGAATCTGATTTTTTAATTCAGCCCATGTCATAACGTTTCTCCTTAAAATAAAATGGGGCGGTTTCCCGCCCCTCATGCTATGCTAACTCAACTACAGCTACAGATGCATTCGCAGTGGACGGAACAATGATGATTTTATCCTTATCCTCTCCGGATACGTTCTTGTACCTGCCATCATCAAGTCTGATTGCTGCAATCTTGCCTGCCGGTACAGTGAATGCATCAAGGTCTTTAACTCCCTGGATGCCGTTACCTTTCTTCACTGTTACTGTAACAGCAGCAGAAGTGTTAGTGTTCTGTACTAAAATCAGTCTTTTGAAGTCTCCGTTTGTTGCCGGAATTGCTACACCATCGGTATTTCCGGCTGTGAAAGTCAGCACTTTCCAATCATTCAGCACTAATGCATCATTTGTAATATTTACTTTAGCCATTGTCTACACCTCCTATACCCATTTTCCTACAATCATTTCTTTTGGTCTTGCAATGATACCATCGTACAGGATAAATCCTTTTACTGCATCAGAGAAAAGCTGCTGCGGTCTGTACGGCTCGATGTGAGTCATCGGGTTAACGAATGCGATTGCTCTATTCGTTTTGAGCTGTACCATGTAGTTTCCGGAAGAATCCTTTGCACAGTTATTAGATTCTTTGATTGTGATACCGTTATATCTTCCAACAACACCATTTTTCAGCATTGCGGAGTTATCGGTATCAAGGTGTGTGTATGCCTGCTTTAACAGCATTACATGCTTCGGTGGAAGTGTAAGCGTGATGTTAGAATTTCTCTTAACATCGTTTTCCAGAAGTCTTACAAGCATGCTGTCGATTGTTTCAAGGATATTATCCTTTGTGATTGTTGTTGCAGCAGAGTTGAAAACTACAGCCTGTTTGTCTAAGGACATATTTGCAATAAACTGGTCCATATCATTTGCAAGCCCTTCCGATGTTTCTTTCGCTAATGCTTCCATGATACCGCCAACAGCCTGTCTCTTGTCAATATCATCAACTTTATAGTTGAAGTAGGACACCTGATTGATATTCAGAGTGATGGACTGATCTGCAACATCTTCTGCATCTCCCAGCTTAATCTTTTTGCCGATCTGCTTTGTAATTGTTGGCTTGCCTACACCAAGGATTCTTACGGAGTCGCCCTTCTGCTTTACATCGCCCTCATACTGTCTGTTTGTATCGGCTACAAACACTGTTTCTCTTTCTAAGTCTCTGTTAATAGATTCCGCCCACACTGTCGGAATAAAATTCTGATATGCCATTTGTTATTTCTCCTTTACCATTTGGTCATTGATTTACGGATAAGATCAAAATTCTTGCTTACTTCTTCCTGTGACATTGCAGCAACCTCTTCACGAGTGAAATAATCGGTTTCAGGCTTTGTGCTTGTTGCGACTGCCCCGACAACTGGGGGTTTCTTGGGTGTTGTATTGCCCTTATAAGCAAGCATCATCTGATAAGCTTGCTCTGCCCCCATTTCTCCCATTGGGTTGAATCTGAATGCCAAGTATTCCTGCCCTAATTCATCAATGGACTTTACTTCCGGATGTAACTTCTGAATTTCTGCTAAATCCGCATTCATTTGTGCTTGCGCTTGCTGTTCTACAAGCTGCTGTTTAAGTTCTTCGTTTTCCGCT
The DNA here is from genome assembly GCA_900557255.1 of uncultured Prevotella sp. The sequence continues at coordinate 24,245 of USSA01000003.1, read as the reverse complement.
TGCATCGTTTCAAGCTGTGACTGCATCTGCTGTTCAGCTCTGACCTCTTCAAGCGGTCTTTGAGATGCATAAGCCTGTGCCTGTAATGATTTATCCTCGCCATCAAAAAACAGCCCTAAGGCATCCTCATACTCCTTGGACTGCTTCTGTGCTTCGGCTAACTGCCGTGCAAGATCTTCATTTTGTCTGCGCATCTGCGCAAAAGCGGCATCCTGCTCTGTTTTGCCCGTTTCAGCGACCTCCGGGGTTTCTTCGCTTGAAGTTTCCACTTCATTGTCCGGTTCGGCGACTTCCGGCACTTCTGCGCCTACATCCTCTAATTGAGAATCTAAAGTTTCAAAATCCATTCTGTATCTCCTTTAATTTATTAAAAAACAGCCGGTTGTTCGGCTGTTTCTTGACCTGTATATTGTTGCTGTGCAATCTGTATTGCTTCTTCTTGCGGTATGCCTTGCGACATTAATTGTTCTACAATTTCAGCAAGCTGTGCATTGCTTTCTTCTTGCTGATTCTGCATTGCTTGACGTTTTGCCAGTACCGCATTTAATTTTCCGACCGGAACAGAACTATTTGCTGGCGCAAGCTCTGCGTATTCCTCTAAGGATAGTTGTCCTCGGTCAAACATATTATCAAGCCATTGCTGTTCAGAAAGTTTTGTCCACTGGTTATCCTGTGATACATCAATTCTTACAGTCGGCTTCAATCTTTGTAATTCTTCTTGGGAAATGAACATCTGCTCATCTTCGCCCATATCGTTCGTTCTTGTAATCGTGATGCCCTCCGGATTGTATGCTACCCACATATCAAACCAAAGCATAGCTACATCTTCGACATACTGCTTATAACGTGCTACATTTTCATTCAATGTTACCTGTGACGAGTCTCGAACTGCTATAATTGCCTGTCCGGATGCTTGTTCCGGATTGACATTACCAAGCGCATAATCGCTTGCACCTACTAAATCTTTGGTCATTTGCAGTAAATCATCTTGCAAATACTTCGCATCACTAGAAATATTCGTTGCATTTAGATACGCTATCTGCTGCGATATGGATTGCGCTCCACCGCCATTTACTTCGATTGGCTTTCCTACTGTCTCTAAATCTTCCGGATTTACTACTGTGCTTGCATCATACGCAAGTCTTGGAAAAGCGCTCGTTCTTACAGTGATTGCACGTCTTGCAATGGTTTTATTAATTTCAAGCTGATTCGGAATCAGCTGCGCTACTTCCGCAACACCTCTTGCGTTATACGGGACCGGTCTCCATACCATTGAACAGATAGGATATGATTTTAAGCCTGTTATATCCCCCTGTATTGGATGAATTGGTTCATATACGCACTGCTGTGTTGATCGTCCAACATGCACTACACCATCACGCTTTGTCATGTACAGAAGCGAAGTAACCTTATTGGAAACTTCGTCTTTATTCATAATGACTCCGTTATCCCCATTAGAATTGGAGTCTCCGACAATTAAATCTCTTTCTTTCTTTGGAATGCCATTATCCTTTGCAATCTGTCTGACTTCATCCACGCTTCGTCTTTCTCTGATGATAATAAACGGCTGGTCTTGTATCTCTGTTATATTTTCATCTCCAAGAAGCACGGATGTGTTCGGTAATACTTTAGGTGGAATATCGGTCCTATCCGTCTCCCACATGGTATAAGCATCTCCTTGAATAGCAGCAGACTTGATCACATCCCATGTTTTGGAGTCCATTTTGGACTTCTCCCAGTTCTTTGAAAAGTTTTGGTTCAGTAGTCCATAAATTTCCTGTAATTCGGCTGAGTTCGTAACATCAGAATACTTTGCTGTCATTGCATTCTGCGATACAACAGAGGTTTTATAGTCTACAATCTGTTGAATAATGTTAAGCACTGGCAGTTCTTCCCCGCCAGTATTGCATCCTACCCACTGATTTCCGATATAGAAGTTCCAGTTTCGTTCTGTCTTACTGACTAACTGCTTTTTTTGGATGTAATCTTTGCATTTTTCGTACTTACTCCAAATTTTGGTATAATTCTTATCTATCACTTACAAAATCTCCTTTTGTCCGGTACTATCTCCATGATAGTTTTCAATATTTTGTAAAATAAGCTGCTGTCTGCGTATTTTCGCTTCGTTTACCGACTCTTTTTTTCGTCTTTCAATAGCTTTTTTAGGGCTTTCAACCTTGATTTCCGGCTTTCTGACCTCTTTCGCACCAATGTTATAGCCCTTTATAAAACAAAAGATGCCTAAAATCGGCATCATGACGGATAATATTAAGATTGTGATGTTAGATAACATGGATTTTATCTCCCTTATCGAATTTTTTACCTTTTTTCTTCTTCAAGCCGGGGAAATTCCGCTCTAAAAAGCTTTCTTCCTTGACTTTTAGCACTTTTGCATTCGAATAAATGAATTTATTCAGCATTTGAGACATGCAGTCTACTTGGTCATCATGTTTACCATTTGGAAACGATGCGCACTCTTCTACAAAATCCCCTGTAAAGGGTTTATTCTTCGGTAAGAAGCAGTTTCCGCTTTCAATCGTACCAACTACCGCATTAACACGGGAAACTTTACCGCCATCCGGATTGACTGAAATAATTCCCGGAATATGTGTTCTCAAATATTTAATAATTGCAGAACCATTCGCCTTATCTTCAATATAAGTGGTCTTACATTTTGGATACATGCCCCTCAAGCGAGTAATTTCCCTTATCGTTGACGGCATATCTAAATGTTTTTTCACTGCATCTATCAAATACATATCCGGACCCGTCTTGCCCCATACCTGTATTGCTACAAAGTCATTATCGTCTCCATCTTTGAACGTGGCATCCACGCTCATTCCCCAAGTAACAATGCTTGGAAGTGTTTCGTAATACTGCCACCATTCACGTTTTATCAGATTGCCCTCAAGCCCTGTCGGATGCCCTTGGAAAAGTGCATTCCATGCACGTGATCCGCTGACGCTCATATATGACTTCTTGAAGTCGGCAAGCCAAGTATTATCCTTGCCAATCTCCGGGCAAAGTGCTTCGCCTACTTTACGTCCTAAAATATCATCCGGCTCTGCTTCCAGTGGAATATTGACCACTTTCACATTCTCTTCGGTTTCAAGCATCCTTCCTGCCAAATCGTCCTCATGCCAGCGTGTCATAATCACAATGACTTTCGCTCCGGCATAAAGTCTTGTCTTAAAGGACGATAGCCATTCATCAAATGCCCTATTACGATAGCTTTCAGAGTCAGCTTCTTGCTGTGTTTTAACCGGGTCATCAATAATCATAAGGTCGCATCTTCGTCCAGTTACACCGGACATTAAACCACGACTGACCATGCCACCGGTATGCCCCTCTAATTCAAATTCAGTCGCATTTGCCGGGCTTCCAATTTTAACCCCGAAAATATGACCGAACTCTTTTATCTTTGACAAGTTTCTTCTACCGAATTTCTGTGCAAAATCTTCCGAATAGGATATTTCAATCACTGACTTATCCGGATTTCTCCCAAGATACCAACTTGGCAGCGTTTCCGTTACTGTAACAGACTTACCATGCTGTGGCGGTGTCGAGATTATCAAAATATCATACGCATGACCAGTATCAGCTTCTAAAAAATCTTGCACTGTATCACACAAAAAACGATGAAATTTACTGACTTTATAGCCTTTATTGGTATGTTTTACATAAGCAAAATAATCCGTCCTTAAAACGTCATTATAGAGCTTTAAAACATTATCCATTCTTGCCACCCTCTAACAGTTTCGGTCTTGTATAGCCAAGTTCTTTCAGATTTTCTTCCGCTTCCTTTACGCTTGCATTATCTTCGACTTTCACAACTCTATCTTCTCTCTTATCTGCCCAGTCACATAAATTCTTTAACGTAAAAATCGCACTAGATGTATTATATGCGCCTACCAAGGCACCATCCGAAAGCAAGTCACTTAGCATGGACTTATATTCGCTTTCCTGTGACGGACTCATATTCGCCAAGTGTTCCCTCATAGATCTCCGAGAAATCCCAAGCCACAAGGCTAAATTCGTCACATTCGGCACAATCGGCATCATGCCAGGTTCGCCATCCGGTCTTGTGAACTTTTTCATAAAATTATGATTTCTGATATATGCACAAAACCCCTCAAAGGCGGTCAATATCTCTTCGCAATTCTCAAATATCTTTGCATGATAATTTGGAGTCATATCCTCTCTCATAGAGTAAATATAGCCCCACATTTCCTTTGCTTCTTTCGTTAAGTCCTTATCCGCTAAGTTTAGTGGATTCGGTCTTGGTTGCTCATATTGCTTATATAGCTGCTCTGCTCTGCGTATTGCTTTCTTTGCATACGCTTCTTTATTCTTGTCCTTTATCTGTGGTCTGACGTGAGGTACGAATGGTTTTGCTACTATCTCATCATTCCTTGGTCTACCTCTACTTCTCTTTTCTTCTTCCATGTTCTCTCCTTTCCAGTTAATTTATGTAAATTATGTAATGAACATTACATAAACTTTATTTCAGTAAATTATTTCTTGGTATTCCACCTGTGAACAAAGTTGACTTTCGCTCATTTTATACTGGAAATTTTTTATAATTTTGGAAATTGAGCTTCTTTCGACTAGTGGGGGTGTTTACGATGTGGGGGAGAGGTGTAAGTACTCTGTATAGGGGGCTTGCTCGCGCGAGTGGGTGCGTTTACGATGCACCCTCTTCGGGTCGGCTGCCATCCTCCGGCATACTATATATAGTGGTCGAGCCGGTCAAAGGAAAAAATTATTGCGGGATATAATGCTATGGTATAGGCTGCACACCAGTAACCGCAATGGTTGTAGGCTTTTCTGCTTGCTTGCTTAACTATTCCGTAAATTATGATTTAGGGAATAGTTGAATGGTTATAAAAAAAGAAGCCGACAGTTTTTGTCGGCGGTACATCTATGAGAGCCCGTTCCCCCCTCTTGATTCTGCATTCATTATCTACTATTTTATGCGAAAAAAGTCTGAGCTGAAAAAAGCATTCTGAATAAATACAGTTTTGTATTGCCGTTACTATGGGGTAATGAGTGATAACTATGCTATATCCCGCCCCGATCGGCTGCCCTACCTATATATGCCCCGATGCAATGCCCTATAGGCTGATATGGTATCTGATTATATAAGAATCGTTGAGCATTTCCCCCGAACGAAAAAATCCGGCTGCATTATTTCCCACTAATAATACATACCGGATCATTTCCCCCGCCCCGCAGGGATACCGAAAGGAGGATGAAAAAAATGTAGAAAATCAACTATCCACACTATTATTATAACACATTTCTAAAAATCCGCATCCGCGGAAAGTCCGCATTTTTCAATAGTTTCAGAGGTTTTTGAAAAAAAGTTTGAAAAAGTTTTGAAAAAGGTGTTGACATACACCGCTTGCGGTGCTATGCTATAGCCACAACGAAAAATCGGAACGGCAAGAGCCGAGCGAAAGGAGAAAAAAATGAAAGCAGAATTATATTATATTCAGTCAATAGAAAATGGTTCAGTAGCATGGGAAGCATGGACGGCAGCTGAACCAGTCAGCAATCAGTACGTGAATCAAGATGTGCTAAAAACAAGAGAAGTTGAACTTCCGAAAGGTTGGAGTGTAGGATATACCCCGAACGAAGTAAGAGGTATTTTTGATAACAATAACAGAGCTGTTAAAATCAAAGGCGGATACAACAGCGCAATATATGCCCTTTCCGGAGAAAGCGAAGAAAGAATTTATCTTAGAAAGGCAAAATAAATGGGCAAGACATCACGAAGCGGACAAAACAATCAAAACATATCAGGAGCATAAAAATGGCACAGAAATATACGGAAGCAAAGAAAATTGCTAACCGCAAATGGGATGCCGAAAACCTAACAGCAATAACAATCCGATTGCCAAAAAAAATGGCAGTGGATTTCAAAACAAAGTGTAAAAAAGATGGCATATCACAAGCGGGCATCATAAAAGAGTATATCGAAGATTTTTTAGGGAAATAACAATCCCTAAAAAATATATACACCGCTTGCAGTGTATGCCAACCAAGAAAGGAATGAAAAAATGAAGTATTTTAGCAACATCAACACAATAGAAGAATTAAAGAAACAGTATTTCGCATTAGCGAAGAAATACCATTCAGACATTACCGGCGGCAGCGATGACATCATGAAGCAGATCAACGCAGAATATGCGGAGCTGCACAAAAGATATAAGGACATCCACACCAGCCACAAGCCGGAACAGGAGACTTACACCGCTACAGAATCAACAAGTGAATGCCCGGAGGATTTCATCAACATCGTATCCGAACTGTTAAAAATGGGCTTGAACGTGGAATTATGCGGTCGCTGGTTATGGATTAGCGGAGACACAAAGCCGCATAAAGACCAGTTGAAGGCTATCGGCTGCAAGTGGTCCGCTAAAAAAGGCATGTGGTCATGGCACTACCCGGAGGACGGCAAGAGATACCACAAAAAAACAAGCAGCATAGAAGAAATCAGAGAAACATACGGCAGCGTTAGTTTCCAGTTTCAACAGCAGATGCAGTTAGCTTAATCAATAGCCCCGCCGGGCGGGCAAAAGCCCGGCAGGAACGGAGGAAAACATGTACACAACCACAAAAGACGGAGTAACAGAATACCACATGACCACATACACCTATGAACCGAAAATCTATACAACAGGAGCTGACCTATTAGCTGCCGACCGCAGAGCAGCAGAGGACATCGCACAACTAACGCATTACATAACAGCGTTGAAGCAGTACCGCAAAAGCCTTGCGGAACGCATGGAACAGCTCGCAACGATGGGATTTTATACAAAGTGTGAGCTGCGGAGGGAAAGACGCTGGCGGGACTCGAAAGTGTTCTACTACATCACAATATCAATGGTTTTCGATGATGGCACAGAGCAGATAACCGAAAGCACAAATTACAGCGGCACAGAGCGAAACAAAGCCCTTGCAGACTATGAATCAATGCGGAAAGCAAACCCGCACTGGAAGTGCAGCAAGGATATTGAGCGAAAAGCATGGGAAAAATGACTTTTCGCCCCGTCTGCCGGTACAAGTCCGGCACTGATGAGCAAGAGCGAAACGGAGGTAATGAAAATGAGAAAAGAAATGAACTGTTATGAAGAAAAGGAAATGCAACAACTTGAAAGAGGGTTAAAACGTGACGGTTTCAGGAAAACAGCTGATTGCATGTGGGCAAAGATTTACGAGAAAGACAACGAAATGGTCGTTTTAACTCGCGAATGGTAGCGTTGAAAAAAGCAAGGCATAGCACCTTGCTTTTTTCTTATAACTCTTTTTTCAGTTCCTCAAGCCTTGCGATCAGCCGGTCAATTTCTTCTGTGGTTTCAATCTTTACGCTTTTTCTCCCGTCCGCAAAGCCTGCTTCATACTGCTGCCGATCGTACTCCAATGCCTTTATCAGTTCGTCTTTTTCGACATAGATGCCATATTTTCTGACAAATGAATAGACATCGTTTTCGATCTGTTCTTTTTGCTTGTCTATTCCGTCATAAATGATTCTAATTGGTGACTCATAGCCTAGTTTTTTGAACACTTCTCCTATTCTGTCCATTTTATCCCCTTTCTATGACCTTGTAATCGGCGATTTCACGGAGTTTTTTTCTCAACTTGCTCAATCGGTCATAGGTTGCAGTTCTGTCGTATCCTAGCGCATTTTTGAGGTCCTCAAAGTTCTTTGTTCCCTTTTGCTGCGCTATGTACTGAATCATCAATAGTTCGTCTGAATCTAAATCGGCAGTCAGTTTGTCATAGGCATTCAGATATTCTTGATATTCCCTGATTTCCCAGTCGATTTTTTCCCTGCGCTGCGCCCGCTGCGCGGTCGGGTCCGATATTCCGCTGCCGCGAACATGGGAATAGTCCATGCCGCCGGAATCGGCAGCAGCTTCTTTTTCTGATTTCAGTTCTGACAACTTCCGTAAATTCTCATCGTGATCTATTAGAAACCTGTCAACATCGAAATTATAATATTTCTCTATCATGTTTTTTCTCCTCGTATTTTTTCTCAAATAACTGAAACATATCAGACAAACCTTGCTCTATATCTGCAATGTCATATTCAAAATACGCAATTTTTTTCGGATAAGAAAGCGCAGCAGCCGCGCCATTTTTTTCTATGCCTATCGTTATTGTCCTTGTATGGGAATCGTCAGTAAAATGTGTCTTTATTCCTTTTTTTTCGCATTCTGATATGAAATCATTTATCAGCTTGTAGAATCGTTCCTTTCTTTCCATGCTTTTTTCGTAAAAACCGGTTTCAATCATCTTCTCCCTCCCCCACTATAGCTTTTACGTATTCTGCTAGTTTTTCTTCATCCATATTTTTCACTCTTTCAAGCTCGTTTTGCAGTTCTTCTTCGCTTAGTATCGGTTTCAGATACATTCGTATCAACGCTGGAGCCCAAGCTCTAAGTATGAAATGTTCCAACGCATCTACCCCCTCTAATAATCATCCGGTTTCCTTCCTTCGTGCGTGCGCTCCACTAACTCCATAATGCAGTAGTTCGCCAGGTCCAGCAGCGTATCATCCACTGATTCGTCCTGTACATGCCTTTCTGCCCCATTCATCAGCGTTTCAAGGCGGTTCAGCTTGTCGTTCAGCCTGATTAGAATAGCATTCGGATACTTATTCCGCACCATTGCAAAACTGTCTCCATAATCGGCGTTTTTAGCCTTGTAGGTGTCGTGCAGATCCCGGCAGATTGTCCAGTGAATGCATTCTTTCTCGTCTTGGAATTCAATCCATGTATTTTTTGCTTTTTTTATCACTTCGTTAATTGCACTAACACTATCATTAAAATCTTTTTCTGTTTCTGTCATTTTTGCTCTCCTTTCAACGCTTCCACTGCCATCCGGCAGGCTTCTTCTACAGCTGCCATCTTCGCTTCTTCGCCTTTGAATCCTGCATAGTATTCTATCTCCCAGAGGGCATCCCGGGTTGTTGCCGGGTCTAGGATTTTAATTGCTTCTTCTGTTGTCATTGTTCCACCTCGTTATTGAGCCATTCTTCTTTGCAGGCATAGCAAGTATCTCTGCCAATGTCGTGATTTTTACAATGACATCTTTTATCACCTTCATAATAAGGGCAAGCGATATTGTAATATACCATTGCTTCATATGATGCACCGTCGTCATCACTACTTATGCGCTTGGAATCTGCTTCGTTTCCCAATCCGTCCAGCAGTAGATAGATTATGTATGCTCTGTTTGTCATTCTGCCTCACTCCAATCTATGGTTTGCCCGCACACGGGACAGTTTCTGTGCCAATACGGTCTTTTGATTGCGTCCATTGCAACCTCTGCTCCGAATGAATAATCGCATTGTGGGCAAAAAGCGTTGTAAATCGTGATTTTAGGTTTTCTCGGTTCTTGAAATCCTGCCGATTCCGCACACAGTGACAAAAATTCTATGTTTTCTGATGTTGGTCTGATCGTTACCGTGCTGCCAGATCTTAACTGATCCACGATACTTAAACCTATATCCATTGCTTCTTCATATGTCATTATTTCTCACCTTCCTCGCTATCAAAACAAGCATTACAATTACCATCGCAACCTATTAACTCCATATCTTCTGCATCAATATCGTCGCACCACATATTCAGTATTTCGCACCAGTTCATTCCTGCTCACCTCCATTATTATTTAAAAAATCAAAAAACGCATTTGAGCATTCTTTACAAAAATAAAGATCCCACAATTTTCCATAACCTTTTTCAGATACTTCTATATGTTTCCAGTCTTTTCTTGTTTCGTAATCAACAGTATTTTTTCTGCATCTATCACATACTATCATCATTTCTGATCGCCATCCTTTGCAAATGGATCATATTCACTTGATGCTGCTTCTTCAATTCTCTTTTTTGCTATCTCAAAATAGCCTTCATCAAGTTCCATACCTATAAAATTTCTGTTTGTGTTCACACAGGCAACCCCTGTGCTGCCGCTACCCATGCAGTTGTCAAGCACCGTGTCCCCATCGTTTGTGTATGTCTTAATCAACCATTCCAAAAGAGCAATAGGTTTTTGTGTCGGATGCAATGCTTCTTTTTGTGTGTCCTTCGCAAATATCACGATTGATTTTGGATATCGCTCTGTACTATCGTAACTTGTAAGTCCGAATAATCCGTAATTGGTCGTTTCTTTGCAATTTCGCTTGTGCGCCGCTTTTGACACTTTTCTTTTATGTCCAGTAGTTTTTTGTGGGTTATATGTCGGCAGAGACTTGTAAAATACGCAGATATCCTCATGTGTGCGAAGTGGCATCTTCTTTGCGTTCAAGAACCCTGACGGTTGTGTTTTCTCCCAAATAAGATTATATCGCCACAAACTGCAATTACTTTTCATTAAATCAGCAGTGAACATACCGTTTGCAAACAATATAATTGCACCATTGTCTTTAATCGCTCGTTCATATTGACACCATAATGGTTCAAACGGGATTACAGAATCCCACTTGTTTCTTGTAGATCCGTACGGTAAATCGCATAGAATCATGTCAATACTGCCATCTGGAATGTTTTTCATTAGCTCAAGGCAATCACCTTGTTGTAATTCAATCATGCTTTATTCCTTTCTCATTTCGCTTTGCAACGATTTTATGGCTGACCTTAGGTTACTGAATTCTTCCTCAATCAATTCTTCCGGGCTGTCGTAATAAAGCTCGCTACCATATGTGTAATATTCTGTAATTTCGTTTGCTTTCCCATCTTTTTTAAGTTCCCAGTACAAATCATACAGATCTCCACCATAGTTATCATGCTCCATTGACAAATCTTCTTCACAGTATATCTTGCCTTTATATTCATAAATCTTTTCTTCTGTCATTACTCTCTCCAATCATCATAAATTTCAATGAATACATCTTCCGCAGATTTTGTTACAACAATTCCTTTTGCTTCTATGCTCGCTATATCGACAATATCCTGCAAACTATTAATTTCTATTGTTGCAGAAGCAAGTCCGCACTTTTCATCATGAATTTTCAAATTGAAAGGATCCAAAAGTCCTTGAAAATCTTGTAAATTAAGTTTTCCCCAGCTGCTTGTATTGCTAATCTTAACAATCATTCCTACTCACGCTCCTTTACTTCCTCGATGTCTACCACCTTGAAACAAGTCGGTTGCAAGTCGTTTTCATTGATAAAATCAATGACAAATTTTTCGTATTTACGGGCAAATTTTTTCATTAGGTCTTTAGGAATTTCCCAACTTTCAGACACTTCGCCAACCTCTTCATGTAATTTTTCGCCCAATTCATATTCGATATCCGGAATCAAAATATCCTGTTTGTCAAATTCTATATGAACCTTTCTACCGATATATCCACATCCGTATTCTTTTCTGACTTCTTCAATGGCTTCTTCTCTGCTATAGTACCCATCAGTGAACCATTCGCCATTGTCACTGATGCACCATCCACTCGTCTCTATGTGTTTCATTCCTTTTCACTCTCCTTTACTTCATCTTCGATACGCAATAATTCATCGCAAAACTTGATAACTTCTCCTAATGGAACCATTGTGATATCAGTCTCATCCTCATGGAAACGTTCATATAATGCTGTTTTTAAATAATCAATATCCATCGTTTACCTCCGTATTCCAACATTCCATGCAATTTTCGTTGCACTGTTCTTCTGGTATCATTCCAAGTTCAACACAACAAGAACGTGGAGACCCGTCTTTGCAAATTTCTGCTTTCGGGAATTTCTCAAACAAAATATCTTTCCTAGTTTTTCGCGGGTGTTCTTCAGCCCATTTTCGAACGATTTCGGTAGCTTCAACAGGGTGTTCCGCTTCAAAGTCATAGCAAGTGCAGCTTAATTTATTTTGTAAATATAATGGACAATTTTGACAAAGTACACCAGCACACTTTCCATAAGTTCTTCCCAAACTATTTAACATTCTTGTTTTTTCAACTAAATAATTAAATTCCATCGTTTACCTCCGCTAATTTTGCATAGTTCCAGCTCTTCCAGTCATCATAGGCAGTCCATGATGTTTGTCCACCGGCAAAGGCATAAACTCTACCGTTCTCATAATGCGAAAAATACCTGCGTGACCATTCTTTCCGTTCTAAATCTTTTACCAAAATCGGAGTGTCAATTGGAACTTTTGTCCAATCAAATTCCGGCTCGATGCACTCGGCAGCAGCCCATGCCAGAGCAAGTTCATCACAAGTTTTTTTATTAGAATAGGCATAAAATAAACAGTCGCCACATCTCATGCCCCCGCAAGCACAAATTATATTTGTTGCTCTTTCAACGGCAACCTTTCTTCCCATTCTTGTAATCGGCTCGATTTCTGCTCTGTGTTTTTCGTAATTAGTCATTTACTTGCACCTCCCATGGTTCTTCATCTTCCCATTTAATGAAGTTTTTCATCATTACACCTCAATTCCTGTAATCTCCTTGAATACTTCGGCATCAAAATTCGGAATTTCCTGCACAATTTTCTTATTCTCTTCCGACATTTTCTCCCACCAATTAGTCCATGCTTCTTGCATTGTGTATTCCTTCAGGTAACCTCCGATCATTTCTTTTTCTGGGTCAGCTTTCTTCTCTTTTTCTGTGTACAGAATCCATTCTGTCAACACAAACGGGGCACTGCATAATGCCACATAATACTTGCTTCTGTAGAAATCTTGCAGGCTCATTCCGGATGGTCGATTGAATATTCTAATATTCATATCCGGCTCGGTGCAAAATACACCGTTAGACCCATCTATCGTGTTCCCATACCCGGTGTTCCTGTCCCCGGTGTTCCAGTCCCCGGTGTTCTTGTCCCCGGTGTTCCCATACCCGGTGTTCCTGTCCCCGGTGTTCTTGTCCCCGGTGTTCTTGTCCCCGGTGTTCTTGTCCCCGGTGTTCCCATGCCCGGTGTTACAGTCCCCGGTGTTGAACACTCCGGTGTTCCCGTTAACCATGCCTTTCATTGCTTTCAGTTCCTCTCCGACTATCTCACGAACAATCTTAATATGGTCGCTCCCGCATTTCTGACCATCGGTCACTTCTTCCCCCAAAACTTCGATTTCGAAGAATCTGTTCAGTTCCTTGTCATTACAAGAATAATGTTCATGTACTTTTCGCAGGCTGTCGCAGTAATGAAAAACAGTATCACTGCACAATTCCAACGGCTTTCCGTCATGCTCTATCTTATACTCCTTGCCGATTTCGAATTGAAATCCTCTGCATTTCATATCCTTATCCATTCCTTTAATTTTCATTTCTTTTCTCCTTTCCATCTCTGACCGCACAGCGGACAAAATATATAATCTTCTGCCCCGCCTTCATCCGTCTGCATTGCCTTTTTACAGCGTCTGCATGTAAATTGTGAACCATCCTCACTGTCTATCTGCGGTGGTAATGGGTCTTGATATTCCACTAGCTGTTCAATGTACTTAAACATATAATGAACTTGGAATTTTACTGTTTTGTCATTTCCTCTTCGTTCAATCAGCTTTCGGGTTTGCCTTAACCAGGCAAGCACTGACTTCGGGGATAATTGATCTCTTCTTGGTGTCATTCTCCGTACCTTACTTCCATTAATTTCAAACTTTGAATATCTTCATAAATTTCCAGTATTTCTTCTTTAACTTCTTCAATAAATCTTCCGGCTTCTATGGGTGTTTTTTCAATCTCCCACATGGCAGCATCTTCATTGCGAATAACCGCCATGTGGTAATTGTCAGCCACATAATACAGCCCTGGTACGCTCTCGCTATCAACGGCATATACATTGGCATTTGTTAATACGCATCCCCAGCGTGTTTGCGAGTACTTCTTCTTGAATTTATATCTACGCATCTTCCCTTATCCATATATAACTGCATCCAATCATCGAATGTCATTGTTACCAAGACTTCCGCTCCGTTCTTCTTGTGGAACACTGCCGGAAGTTCATTCGCTCTTGCATCTCTTTCGGCTTGCTCCATCCAGTCATACAGATGCATCTTCTCTTGGTGCTTTGCTTCAATATGGATGCCCGGCAGTCCTACTACATCTGCGTCCCCATTTGCTCCGCAAAACTGCTGACCTCTCCGGGCATCGAAGCCGTATACTCTTAATCTTCGGGCAAGCTCACGCTCAAACCTTGCTCCTTTAGCTTTACTGTTTGTCATTCAGCTTTCCTCACTTCCCCGGCGGTATAGGCTCCCTTCGTCCAGCTTCGTATAAGTCCGCTACTTAGCTTTTGAGCTTCAAAGAAATGGTCATAAATTCTTGTTATTCTGAATTTATAGTCCTTTGTGCTTTCGGCATTGCGGTCTTTCGCATAGATGAAATCTCCGACTCTTAAATCAAATTTCTGCCTTGCGGGTATTGTCATAATTTCTTTGAATTCCTCTTTGCGGTAACGCTTGCTGCAGGTCGGAGAACAAGTCATTTTATCTTTGCGTTTTGCGATATACAATTCTCCGCATACCGGGCATTTCCTCAACTCTTTCATTTTTCGCCCTCCTAGAACGGTATATCCTCGTCCAGTTCTGCGAATCCACTTGGTGTAGCAGCTCCAATATCTCCGTGATCTTCTTTGCTCCATTCAAGGAATTCTACTCGGTCAGCGATCACATCTGTTGTGAATACCTTTGTTCCGTCTTTCTTTTCATAACTTCCAGTCTGAATGTGACCTTGAACACCTGCTTTCTTGCCTTTTTTGAGGTAAAGTTGGCAGTTTTCAGCGGTTTTCCCAAATGCCACGCAAGAGATAAAGTTTGTTCTCTTCTTCTCTCCGTATCCATCGTCTACCGCCAGTGTAAATCTTGCTACTGCCATCTGCTGCGGTGTGTATGTACACTCAATGTCTTTTGTTGTTCTGCCAATTAATGCAACTACATTCATGCTTTCATTCTCTCTTTCTGTCTTAATAATTTTTCGGCTCTGACCACCTTTACTTCTTTCTCGACATCGAATAGAATTTGAAGTTGATCAAGCATAATTCCAACGTCTGCGATTTCTTCCACGATATTGTCCTTTAGCGAATTTATCGTATCGGCATCATATCCGGAATATCTCCAAAACTTCCGAATTGCTACTGTCAGTTCTGCCATTTCCTCGATCGTCTGATCACATTGGTCTTTCAATCCGTAATGGTTCGCTATTTGCTCGATTAATGTCATTTTGTCCTCCAATCATTTTCAGTCCGGCAATCTGATTCCGTAGATTTTCCGGCAAATATGCAGCTTCTTTTTTCTTGTTCGCGGTTAGTTCATATACCTGTCGGAACTGTGCCCTTAGCGTTTCTTCGCTGTCTGCCGGGCTTTGGCATATTGACTGCCATCCAAGCTTTTTCACTGCTTCCCTTGTTGCTTCATCCATGCTTTTCAGCGCTCCGGATTCGTCATACATGCCGTATGCACTGATAGCCTTTTTAACCTGTTTCCATCCGTCTGACCAGTCATAATCGGCTGTACCTTGCACATCTACTGCAATTCTGCGAATAATTGCTATAGACGGAAATTCTTCGGTTAGTACCATCGTTTTGACTGCCGCATTTGCGACTTCGCATGGCAAGTCTGATAATGCATCGTACCATGCATCCATCGCAAGGCTACTGTCAAGGAAATTCCTATGCGGATAAGCAGCTTTCATCGTTGCCGCCAGCGTTGCAAATTCTGCCTTATTCATTCAACCACCCTTTCATCATTTCGATGCTTGCATCAAGCGAACCAGTTCGTTTAGGTGCTTTGATTTTATCCCAAATAATGCCTTGATACCGGTTAGCTATGGAATCCTCTATCAGCTCAATTACTGCTGCATCTCCGTACTGCCTAGAACGTTCAAGAATTCGTTTAAGCAAAGTATTCAAGCCTGTTGGCTGATATGCTTGCCGTCTTTCTTGCTTATAGGCAAGCCATTTCACAACGGCATCTTCTAGCTCTGGCGAAACTTGCTTAAAGAACCAATCAGTATCTGCACCCTCGCGCGTGCGCGCGCGTTTTTGGTTTATTTTATTTATTTCTTTTTTTTCCTTTATTGGTATATTCGCTTTTTGTTCGCATCCATCTCGCTTTTTGTTCGCTTTTTGATTGTTCATATCTTTAACAATCGGTTTATTGTTCGTTGATATTTCAACGTTTTCTGACTCGCTTTCAGTTCGCTCCGATGTCGCACTTTTTGTCGCATCTGATTTCGCGGTCATTTGGTACTTGTCATAATTTACGATTGTGATGAAAACCACCCTATCGGCTTTTTTGGTTGTTATCATTTTTTGCTTCTCAAGCAGTTTTATAAAATTATCAACCTTATGCCAGGACCATTCCCATCGTGAGGAAAGACTCAAGACTGTTGTCTCTATCGTACCTCTCGTCACAGTGACTATGTCATTGTGGTAGAGCCTTTGTTTATCTTCGTAATTCGCAAGTTGTATTAGGTCTATCCATGCTTGACCTTTGCTGTAGGGCTTGTCATCCCACAGCCAATGAGTGAAAAGTTTTCGGTCGATTGTTATAAATCCTATATCAACCACCCTCTTTCTTTTTCTTCTTTGCAAAATGTATAACTTGTCTATCCGGTTTCGCTTCGCATTTAGCGGTGCAGCCTATTCCTGCCGGGCATGGTCTTGGCTTGCCTGTGATACTAATATAATCACAATGTTTCAAAGTCGATGCTTGCCATCCCTTAAAGTATTTACAGCCTTTGCAGTAATCCTTGTCTATTAGTGCCATGTTTGCTTTAACCTTTCGATTTCGTTTGGTGTCATTGTTTCGATTCCTTGTGCTTTGCAATCTTCAATTATTGCATCGAGCAGTCTTGACATTTCTTTACTGTCATAGGTGCTACTGCCGAAGTAACAGACAATATTTTCATAATTCGGAAGCTTGGATTTGCCTAGTCTTTCGCATACCCAGCCAAGCCCTTTTTGCTCCCAGTTTTTAATCCATCTGTCGGCTGCATCTTCCCGAATCGGTACGATCTCATATATTCCGTAATCTCTGACGTACTTCATGTAAAGATCTTCTTTTTTTGTTGGACTTTCCTTACTCAGCTCCATTGCCAACGCTCCTAAGAGTTTCCAACAATATGCATTCGCGTCAAGGCTTCTTTTCCGCTTCACAGGCTCGATTTTAACGGTATATTCCTTGCCAGTGTCTATTTCTCCGACACTGGCTAAAAACTCGTTTAGAACTCGAATTTGACCCTTACAACAAGGAATTATGATATTATCTTGTTTGTATAGTAGTTCAATCCGTGGTTTCGCTTTCAGCTTCATCTTGCGCCACCTTTAACCATTCGTACTTGTCATATACTAGATCTGCTTCATTCCAGTTCGGATACCAGCTTTTGAGATAATCTCTAATAGCCATCCCATAATCATTTCTCATTGCTCCATTGTCATAGTCTTGATGACACTTAGCACATAACATGACGAGATTTTGTGGGATGCCTTTACCGCCTTGCGCTCTGCCGATATAGTGAGCGCATTGCAGATACCAAGGTCTGCCGCATAGGATGCAGCACCCACCATCACGTTCACGCACTCGCTTATAGGTCCAGCGGTCAATCTGTGTATGCTCTTTCATGCTCATGTTATTTACCTGGGGTTGTGATTCTCACATATCCCGCTTTGCCTTTCTTCGTTACTTCATCGCAATACTTGTCATACAGTTCCGGGTTATCTTCCTTGAATTGCTTTGCATTAAATTCTCTTTTAGTGGTCGGTTCTCCATCCGGAACAAGAGTAATTTTTATTCCGCTTGGTGTCTCCCACTTTTTAACATGGTATTTTTCCATGTTCTTTTTCAGTTCTGCCTTAGCTTCTTTCAGTTCCGCTTCAATTTCCTTGAACAGTGTCAGCTGTGCTTCAAGATTGATGACCTTGGTTGCGATGTCTACAACTTCTTTTGGCTGTAGTTCTTCTTCTGTCATAAATGGATTTTCTTTCAGTCTCGCCCAGTCATCACGGAACCGGTCAATTTCCGAATGGATGTATTCAAGCCACATGGTATAATCACTCAATTTGACTTTGTACATCGTCATTCTGCCCTTGTCGAATACTTCCGAGAAATCTTCCGGTCTTTCGTATACTGCTAGAATTCCGTTCTCATATCCGTACATTTCCATTCCGGTAAGAAGCTGGCATAAGTAGTAATCATATTCGTCTACATCATCGTGAATCGTAGATGTTGTTTTGATTTCCAGTACTGTTTGTGTGTCGTGGGATACACCGTCAGCGTGGTATCTCATATCCCCATCAATGACTTTATCTTCCACAAACTCTGTGTTCTCGATGATGCTTACACACTGACGGATTTTATCTTCCATCACGTTTCCGTATTCGGTATAGGCATTGCCGGTAAAGTCCGAATATTCAATTCCGGCTTTCTCTTTGAGTAGCTGCCATCTTGTTTTGAATTTTGAAATTCCGAGAATAGCAGCTATATCAGAACCGCCTATATATTTATCTCTATCTTTTGTTACGTCCTGCATTACTTCTCTAAATCCTCCAATACTTCCTTAAATCTTTCTTCCGTTGTCTTACTGTTCAAGTCGTAATCTTTCGCCAGTTCTGCAAATGGGATGCCGGCTTCTTTCGCATAGATGATTAGCTTTTCCCGATAGGTTAAAGTTTTCTCTTTCGGTGCAACTGCCTGATTTTTTTTGCCGTCATTATACTTTGTATTGTCTTTATTCCAATATACATCTGCACCAATTCCAAGTGATTTACAAGCAACAGAAATGGCGTCAGTCAAAGCCATTTTATAACACTCGTCATTCACGTATAGTCCGTTCTTTTCGTTTGCTACAAGCATTGAACCGCCAATGCCTACAATCGGCTTGCTCCATTCATTGTCACGTTTTACATAAAGATTTATCTTTACATTTGCAGTGATTTCATCTTTTGCCATTGACGTTTCTATCCATTTATCGGTAATCTCGTAATACCAACCAAAACCGCAAATTCCGAATTCTTCGGTAAGTGTTTTGATTCGCCACATCGGATTGATGTCGGTCATTCCTTTAAGTCTGCCACCGCCAATGTTTTTCTTTGCCGTATCAGGGACTTTTCGGAATTTATCATAAAGTTCAAGATTATTCATTTTTTTCTCCTACAATTTCTTTAATAATATCCCTTAAGATGTTTCTAGCTTCTGCTACAAGTTCCTCGCTGTCCATCTTCGAAAGCTTAATGGCTTTCTCAAAATCTTCGTCCGATGCATCTTCCGGATACTTTTTTCTAATGTCTCTAATGGCGGCGGTCAGCTCTGCCATAACGGTTGAATATTCGCCATTAAGGGTTATCTCTTCTGACTTCTTCATATCAATCTGAATCATTTTCACATCCTTTCCAGTGCATCTGCGATCTCGCTTTGCACCTCATCGTAAGTTAAGTGGTAGTTTTCGCTTGCAGACTTGATAAAGCTTTCTAGCATTACATCAAAGCTTGTTCTGCAATCCTCACAAAGGTTATCCCCGACCGGGCAAGGCTCATTACAGGCTCTGCATTGTGTGGCTTCTTCGATTTCTTCACTACCACACATCGGGCATACATTAATACGTCTTGTTGCAGGTACTCCCCAAGGATTCCCCACGCTTTCCGCTCTTGTAGCGGCTACAAGAAATTGTGCATTGCAGTCATTACATACCATCATGCTTGCACCTCTTGCATGAGTTTGCGAACCATCTTCGCCCAGTTTTCGTTATCCGGGCAATATCTCTTCTGCATTGCTTCCGGGGTTGTCATTCCGTTATCGGAGTATCTTTTCAGCATCTGTACGAATGCTTTCGCTCCGGCTTTTTCGGATTCGTAAATGTAATATCCATTTCCGCTTGTCATTCCGCCCCAGTTATGAAGAATGGTAAACGCATCTGATGCATAATGTCCTGTTTCCAGTCTTGCGATTGCGATTGCCAGTACATCATTTACTCCGTATTTTTTGCACTGCTTATACAGCATTTCATCCATACTGTGCGTGTACTTTGTTTCGTTTTTCGGCTGATACGGAATGTATTCAACCGCTTTCACTGTTCTTTCGGTTACAAGCTTGTCTTGCATCTTGGCATCCTCTAATGCATCCGCAGAAGCAAAGCTGAATGATGCAAGCATAGTTGTTGCTACAGTCATTGTGATAATGCCTGTTTTGCTTCTGTCTAAGACTCCGAGAAGTCCTTTTCCTGTTTTTCTATACTTTTTCATTCTCGTATTCCTCCCGTGTCAGTACGCAGATAAACTTTACTCCATCATATTCTGTGTATTTCACAAAGTAATCGTCTTTGTCATCAACGTAATATTGGGCATCTTCTTCCGGGAAGAGTTCATCAAAAGACCTTTTCAGAAGATGCACACGGTCTTGGTCAACTCCACAAAGACTTGTTTTTTCGTGAATCTCTTGGTATTCTTTTGCAAGACTTACCAATCTGTCTTTAATATCTGTCATTGTGCCACCCTACTTTCTCTTTTTAATGCCGATACAACATCTGGAATGAAATATTTCTTTCCCACTCTTTCAAGTCCGTATAAGAACCTGTCAACACAATGTGGATCGTTGTAGTTCATTGCTTTTGCAAGCTCATTTCTTGTGATAAACAATGAACCGTTCAATGTTTTAAACTCCTTAATCAGTTCTTGTCTGTTCATCTTTTTTAGTCCTTTCTTTCTTTGAGCAGCGTGTTGACTGTTACACCAAGCACATCCGCTACTTTTTGCAGGCTTGTAAGACTCGGGTTAAATGTTCGTTTCCATTTTTCTATATGACCCCTAGCCAAACCGGCACGTCTTTCGATTTCTCTTATAGACATTCCACGCTTTTTTGCGTAAAATTCTATGTTTTTGTAAATCATATTCTCTCCTTTCGTAATTTTTTGCTATAATGCTTTTGAGGTGGTAATCGGTTATTGCTATCATAGTTTCCATAATTTCGCTTATTGTAAGCGTAGTGCTATAATCAGCGCTGTTACCGATACCGCAAGGCTTGACAGCGAAAGCGTATATCTGATTATCGCTCTTCGCCGTTCAAATGCTTTTTGAGCAGCTTCTTGTTCTTCTTGCGCTGTTTTCAACATGCTTTTCATGGTGTTATTGTTCTCCTTTCTTATCGGTGGACTAATCGCAATAGTGCAACTATTCCTATGAAAATCCACATTGCCGCCGTTATCGGCTTCATGATCTGCAAGATTTTTTTCTGAATGGCTTTCTTTTTAGCTTTCCGCTCTTTATATGAAAGCCATTCTTCTTTTGTTTTCTTTTCCATCTCCACCTCTGCATTATTTGTAGTAAGAAGTTACGAAAAAATATTGACATCTGACGTAATTTGTTCTATTATTCAAGTAACCACACAAGATAATAGAAAACGGAATAACATTCATTCGTACATTATTACTAACTATGTTTTTATATTACCATACATTTGTACGAACGTCAATATGTTTTTCGTAATTCTGTACTACTTTTTTAAAGGAAGGTTTTGCCATGAATATTTACGAAAGAATCAAGGAATTGTGCAAGAAAAAAGGTGTCACTATTAAAGACATGGAGATAGCAGTAGGAATCGGAGAAAAGAATGCTAACAAATGGAAAACAAGAACACCATCTGCAGAAAGTCTGTTAAAACTTTCTGAATACTTTGGTGTATCTACCGACTATATCCTTACTGGCGAAGAACCGGACAGCGGATATTATGCTGACAGAGAAGCAAATCAGATTGCAGAAGAAATATTACATCACAAAGAACTGAAAGCGTTATTTGATATTGTTAAGGATATGCCTAAAGATCGTATCGAATCTCTATATTATGTATTAAAAAAGGAGTGATGCTTAATGAAAGAAGAAAACGTGAAAGTCGTTTTCAAATCGTTAGAGTGTGATTTTAGGGGTGCTGTTTTCTGCAAGTTTGATAATGGAGAAGATTTCTACACCATTATTATTAATTCGAATCTATCAGAAGAAGCACAAATTCGTACTTTTAGGCACGAAGTTGCACACATCACGAACAACGACTTCCACAATGGGTTATCGGTCGGAGAAATAGAACGTCGCACTCATGCGATGTTCGATGAATAGGAGAATGAAATGAAAAAGAAAATTGTATCACTTGTTCTTTCCATTGTTATTGCTACTACATCATTTGTGCCTGCATATGCCTTTCTTCCTGCACAAGAAAGGCTAAAAAGACCCGTTATTGATGATATTTGGCATGATTCAAGCAGTGTGATTGTTATGTGGCATGGTGTTCGCCATGCAAAGACATACAAAATATATCGCTCAACGTCAAAGGATGGAGACTTTAATTATTATACTTCTACATCAGACGAATACTTTTTTGACTATAACGTCAAAAAGGGTGTCAGATACTACTACAAATTAAAAGCCGTTGCATCCAATTACAAAGCAAGCAAATTGAGCAAATGGCGTTCTTCTAAAATACCAAAACCAAAAGCAGAGGTATCTACAACAGTATATATAACAGAAACAGGTTCTAAATATCACAGGTATGGTTGTCAATATCTATGGAATAGTTGCTACTCCATTAGTAAGAAAAATGCTATTGCTCAAGGATATACAGCATGTTCAAGATGTTGGTAAAATTAGCCCGGCAGTAATGTCGGGCTTTAATTGCACCGAATTCGAGGTAATTAAGGAGTAAATCATGGATTACATCAGAAAAACATTTACCTTTGAGGGTAAACGGTACGCTGTCAGGGGGAAAACCGAAAAAGAAGCCATTATAAATATGGCAAATAAGATTCGTGACCTGGAAGAGGGAAAAGTGGTTGTGTCCGGAAATATGATGGTAAAAGACTGGACGGAAAAATGTATTGCCACATACAAAACAGGGCAAAGCGAAATAACAAGAAAAAAGTATGTATCACGTATTAATTACTGTATTCTCCGTCATATCGGAAATAGACCCCTTAAATCAATCAAGCCTATAGATTGTCAATCAGTTCTTGCTTATCAAGAGGGCAATTCGCAATATCAAATCAACCAAGTGTATCAAGCATTACGCTTTATTTTCAGAACGGCAAAAGAAAATAAATTGATTCCAAACGACCCCACAGAGGGGCTAATGAAAAGCAAGAACGGAACAAAGAACGAAAGACGCTCCATGACAAAAGAAGAGGAAGAATGTTTTCTTACTGTTAACAGCAATCCACGATTCATGGTATTCAATTTGATGTATTACTGCGGACTTAGACCATCAGAAGCACGAGAAGTCATGAGAACGGATATTGCAAAAATTAAAGAGGATAACCTTGAATATAATGTGCTGCACGTCAGAGGAACGAAAACAGGAAATGCAGACAGAAATGTGCCGATACCGGATGAATTGTTTTCTCTCATACAAGCCAATCCATCTCTTACTTATATTGCACCGAATCAGAACGGAAATAAGCATGATGAGAAAAGTTTTCAGCGTGCATTTAATTCACTGCGAAGAGAGATGAACATTCAAATGGGATGCCGTACTTACAGAAACCAATTAATACCGCCTTATCCTTTAGCTGATGATTTTGTGCCATATTGTCTCCGGCATACATATTGTACCAATTTATGCAGAAAAAAGGTGGATATACGCATAGCAAAGTATCTTATGGGGCATGCAGATATACGCATAACTGCGAATATATATACACATGTTGACAATTCAGACGTGACCGAAGCGGCAAAATTAATTTCACAGGGTGTGACACAAGGTGTGACACTAACAGCTGTAACCATTGAAAAATAGCCATTTTTCTTCGCACTACGAATGCGAAGGTTGAGGGTTCGAGTCCCCCATGGCGCACCAACTTATAAACCTTGGAATTTCAACGATTCCAAGGTTTTTTCTTGCTCTAAAATATGTAATTAACTGTCAAAAAAACAGCAAAAATGGGGTCAAAAAGTGGTATTTGGTGTGACACTAGGTGTGACACTTTTTGCTGTGTCACACTTTACGGTACTAAAATCTCAAAAAGAATATTTATTCAAAAACAAAAACAGCCCCGGAAGAGGGCTGTTTTTTGCTGTAAAAATAATCTGTGAGAATTAAAAAGACAATCTTTACAAGAACGATTTGAAAAACTAATTTAAGAAAGTATTTTAGAACATTTACAATTATATTATATATGATTTCTAAAAATCCGAAAGACAAAATTTTCAAGACATGAAATATTTTGCGACTTTATATTTCTTTCCGTCCTCGTCCTGGATAAAATCTCTTGCGATGCTGTAATAAAACTCTGCATCTTCTGCCATACCGACCATTACTGCGGTATTATGGTAATCATTA
>USSA01000002.1 GCA_900557255.1 uncultured Prevotella sp. | reverse complement strand
TACAAAAGGAGGAAGAAATTCCTCATTGGTATGCTTTACGCACCACCTATGGTAGAGAGAAAAAAGCATACGACTACATGACAGCCAAAGGCATCATGGCTTTTTATCCTACTACAAATGTAGTAAAACTTATAAAAGGTAAGCGCAAAGTTGTTACAGAGTCTCGTTTACCAAACATCTTCTTCGCCTACGGCACCGAAGAACAACTCAAATCTTTTGTTTACGACAACGTAAACCTCCCTTTCCTCCGTTTTTATTATCGTCACGTCCACGTTGGGCGCAGAATAGAGAAAATTCCATTGATAGTTCCCGACTATCAGATGGATAGTCTCAAAATCATCTGTGCTGCCGATGCGGACAATACCATCGTATCATTAGGTGAAGTGCCTAAGTTCGAGAAAGGACAGTTGGTAAAGGTTATTGATGGTGTATTCAAAGGTGTGGTTGGAAGAGTTGCACGCTGGCAAGGACAACAGAGAGTTGGTGTAGTGGTGGATGAATTGGTAACTGTTTGTACCGCTTATGTGCCAAGTGCATTTTTGGAAATTGTAGAATGATTATTCATATTCAATGCAGAAATGATGAACAAAAAAATTACAGAATATTTTGATGGACTTCAAGTTGATTTAGTTCATATCTCTCAGTCTTTTGCTGTGGACAATAAATCACCGCAAATAGAGCCTGTACATATATTCAGAGCACTTTTACACAAAAGTGCAGGTTTGGTTAATTATATAGAGGATTGTCTTGATGAGGACTACTATTATTTAATTGATTGGTGCGATATTCATATCCAGCAATGCGACAAGTCTCCTTATCCTATGAAAAAAGCTGAATTTTCACGAGATAGTCAAAATGTGATAAAAGAAGCTATATCCTTGGAAGAGCAATATGGAACAGAGACGCATAAATTAGAACTTCTTTTGGTTGCATTGGTCAGTCCTGGTGTTGGTTTTTCTTCTGAGCAATTAAAGACCATGCCCCTGTCAAGAGAAAAGGTTTTATCCTCGATAAACAAGAATGTAAAGAATGGCGTTAACTCTTCTAAAGAAGTTTCCACTTCAACCAATATCGGAAAGTCGCAAAATGTATATTGCAATTCATTACTTGATGTAGCCAACGATTTTGAAATCATTGGTATGAAAAAGGACTTGCGTTCATTGGTAGAAATATTGGCTCGAAAAGACAGAGCGAATGCTCTTATTGTCGGTGAAACTGGAGTTGGCAAGACCTCATTAATACGCAGTTTGATTGGAAAGTTAACACAAAATGAACTTCCAGCATCATTAAGCAACATACAGCCTTATGAACTCGACCTAATATCTTTAAGCCAAGGTGTAAGCTACAAGGGGGAAATAGAAGACAGATTCAAATCTGTCATAGACGATTTGTCTGATATTTCGCAACCTGTTCTGGTTATTGAAAATTTCCATCGTTTATGGGAAACTGCTTCATCGCTTAATGCCATATTGCCATCGATAAAGAAGATTTTATCCAATAATACCATACAGTTTATTTGTACATCATCAATAGATGGATATACAAAGAATCTTGAAAAAGACAGAGAACTGACAGCCTATTTCGAGAAAATATCCTTGGAAGCCCCTTCTGAAGAAGACACAGTAGAAATTTTGGATAGTAAGAAGAGTATATATGAACAGTATCATAACATAACTCTTGACAATGATGTCATTCCAGAGATTGTTCGTTTGGCAAAACGATACATGCCAGAGCGTAACTTGCCAGCATCTGCAATAGACCTTTTGGATCGTTCAATGGCTTCTGTGAAAATCGAGAAAGAGATGGAGCAGACAACAAATGACGAGTCTAACACTATTATTTTAAAAAAGGATGAGATTAGAAATGTTGTTGCGAAGATGACTGGTATTCCAATGGGAAATATTCAATCAGAAGAACGTCAAAGACTTTCAAGTGCGGAAGAGATTCTTCATAAAAGAGTTGTAGGTCAAAATCATGCTATTAAGAGTATCTTGGATGCCGTATTCGAGTCACGTTCAGGTCTAAATAAAAAAGGACAACCAATTGGTTCTTTCTTCTTCCTTGGTCCTACAGGAACAGGAAAAACTGAATTGGCGAAGTCTTTGGCCGAGTTCCTTTTCAATGATGATACCTCGATACTAAGATTTGACATGTCGGAATATAAAGAGGAGCATTCTGTCGCACTCCTTTATGGAGCCCCTCCGGGATACGTTGGTTATGAAGAAGGTGGACTTTTGGTCAATCAAATCAGACAGCATCCATATTCTGTAGTATTGTTCGATGAAATAGAAAAGGCACATAGGTCTGTATTTGATTTATTCCTTCAGATACTTGACGAAGGAAAGTTGCACGACCGTCTTGGACGTGTAGGCGATTTCTCCAATGCCTTGATTATATTTACCTCCAACATTGGTAGCGACTATATCTTCAAGTCTTTTGGCGAAGGTCATGTTCCGACACACGACCAGATGTTGGAAGTCATGCAAGGTCAGTTCAGACCGGAATTCTTGGCAAGACTGACAGAAATAGTTCCATTCTCACCTATTACGCCAGAGATGATAGATAGGATTTTTGATATTCACATCCAAAACCTGCTAAAGATGCTAAGAGAGCAGAACATCTCTTTGACGATTGATGACTCAGCTCGTAAATATGTGACAAAAGTAGGCTTCAATGCCCATTATGGCGCACGCCCTATTCTTGGTATCATCCGAAAAGAGATTCGTCGTCCTTTGTCGAAACTGATTATTTCAGGAGACATCAATAGTGGGGATAGCGTTACGATGAAGTACAATGACGAGACTAAAGAAATTGTATGGGACATAGAAACTCCTGATTGATTTCAATAATTTGTCATGAGATTTTTTAGATGGCTGAAAGAGCTGCTGAACAAAGATTTTGCAAACGCAGAACAGCAAGAAATAAGTAAAACAATAATAAACAGAAAAACAATGGCAAGAAAAACCGTTATTTCCAAAGTTGTTGAGGAAAATGCTCAGGATGGTGTCATTGAGTTTCCACAAAACAGGACACTCTATGCTGACCAGTTTACAGATGCAGCTCCCAACACAGATGAAGACAGAGAAGGCTTCAAGGCTAAAAGCATGAAAGAGGTCTTTGAGCATTTCCAACCATCCAAAGAGGGTGTAACCCTCGCCACGGAAGAAGGTGGTGCTGTGTATGAAGATTTCCAGTTCAAGCAGATGAAGGACTTTGAGGATGAGCAACTTATCGCTCAGAGCGAACTGCTTAGTGGAAAGAAATCAAAGATTGACGCATACAATTCAGTTATACGTCAGTTGGAGAAGAACAAGACATTGCGTAACGCTCTGAAAAATGATGCTGCGCATGAAGATTTGAAAAATGCGTTGAAATCTCTCCTTGCAGAGCTGGAGGACGCTGATTAACAACTAAAATTGAATATTATGGCAGTAGAAGAACAGAAGTTAGCATCTTCGTCCGATGGAATGGAACTACAGGAAAGACAAACTGTAGCAAATCCTGCGGAACTCCTTCAGAAAAGTCTGTCTGGATTGGATAAATTTGGAGGCTTCCAATTGTTGAAGGGACTTATCAAAGGTGTAGAGAATATGGATCCTCGTAGAAAAGCCATCAAGAATGTTTTCTTGAACGATAGTGCATACGAGGATGCGAGAAACAGATTGAAGAACGAACTTTCCCTTTGGGTTGAGATTCTTGAATCTGGTGGCAAAGACCCGATGGAGATTGTGGATTCTTGCAAGGAAGAGTGTCAAAAGGCAGAAAGAAACCTTAGCGAGAACTTGTTCTGCATTCATGACGAGATACGCAACCTTGAAACCACTTACAGAAGTCTTGACGCTTTCTTTGCAAATGCGGGACAAGGTAAGGTTGATTGCATCACCCTTATGAACGTCAACAAAGAAGAACTTGGCGACCATGACTCGGAAGATACTCAGGCTGTCCGTGATGAGCTTGAGCGTTATTTCGATCGTTTGAATCTGAAGAACAACTATAGTATGCTTGTAGTCCCAGGTTATCTTGGAGATGCAGAAACGGTGAGAATGTGGGCACAAACAGCCTATAGAAATAAGGTGATAATGCTGACGGATTTCAAGGATAGTATGAACTTTGAAATGCTAAAGGAAGAACTTGACGATGCAAGTCTGCAAGGCACAGACCCATATTTGGGCAATATTGTGATGACAGCCAACTATATTCTTGGGAGAAAGAAGTCTGAGTTGGCTGGCGAGGACGAAGATTTGTATATTCCTGCATCTGGTGCATTGGCAGGTCGTATGTCAAACACAGAGGAAACCGTGATAGCACAGGCAGCAGCAGGAAAAAGATACGGAACTCTTGACAATGTGAAAGGCGCACGTATGGATTTGCGAAAGTCGGAGATTGCAGCCCTGATAGATCTAGGAGTCATTCCGATGGTTGAGGAAGATGGGCGCACAATGGCATTCTCTAACCATACCCTCTACAATGGTGCATCAAAGGGATTGCAGGAGTATTCTATCGTTCGTGTTTTCGACTGGATAGGTAAAGTGTTTGAAAACTACTGTAACGATCATGCTATGGAGATTTGGACACCTGCAATCAAGTCAGAAATAACACAGGACATACATTCTTTCCTGAGTGATTATAAGGGACCTGGTGGAATCATTGAGAAATACACCAATCTCAAAGTTGACCAAGACCCAAAGACAAAGGATATAAGTATCAATGTAGAGATTACTCCATATTTTGCAGCTCAGAACTTCTTCATTGAATTGACAGGAAGAAATACTGCTGCAGGAGTGGATTGGGAGCAGAATACTAAAAACGCATAGTGTGTAATAATCAATATTCATTAATTTAAAAATCATTAGAAGATGGCAGAAACAAGAACAGTTACCATCAATGCTGATGGCATTCAGGAGCGCGAAGTTGCTTACGTTCGCTACGAGCTCAACCAGCAGACCGATGTGGAGGGTCAGCCTACTGGCCGTACACGCGGTGGCAAAATCACAGTCAAGGTGAAGTCTAAGAACGACGGCAACACGGAAATTCTTGAATGGATGTGTGACACCTACATGAGCAAGAATGGTGTCATTTCATTCCCTGACAAGGACGGAGGCGAAATGAAGCGTCTCAGTTTCAAGAACGGTTATGTTGTACAGTATGCCGAGACATACGACGACACTAACGAGACCAAGCAGTTTGAGGAGTTTGTTATCTCTGCAAAAGAGATTCAGGTAGGCAATGCTATCCACAACAATAGCTGGACTATTGACAAGTAATTCTGAAAACAGAAACCGATAAAGATGATTGGAGGCGACACTCCAATGTTTCCTTCAATCATCTTTCTAAAGACATAAAAATATGGCACTACAAGGACAAGTAAGAATACAGGGAGGTGGAGAGTATGGCATTGTTGAATGTGAATATGAGTTTTCACAGGCTGTAGATGATACTGGAAAGCCTACTACACGTACCATGGGTGGCACCATCCGGTTTGTAATGCCTGCCACTTGTGATGATGACCAGTTCTTTTACAAGTGGATGTTCAACAAGACTGCCGTGTATTCTGGCACATTCAGATTTTGCGTGTTCTCCAATGACAATCGGAGAAGATACAAAACAATCGAATTTAAAAATGCTTATTGCATTAGGCTCAAAGATTACTTCAACGACCATGACAGCAAGTTGATGTACACTGATGTAACCATCAGTGCGGAGGCTCTCCGCATAGGAACAGGACTGATGGATAGGGCTATCTTTACAAACTCTTGGGCCTCATTGAGTTCACAAGTGGATGTTTATTCTGATTTCTAAAATACAACATGTCAACATCTATAAAGAACATTTCTGTAGCTATTGATGGCACAAAATCGTCAGGCTTTTGTATAGAGCTTGATGGTACAATATGGAGACTCGACAATTTTATGCTAAGCCAGTCTCTTCTCTCTCCTAATACCCTCTCGTTTTCTCTTCACAAAGAACCTGACGAAAGAATCAATGAGGTTTCTTTCAATGTTTGTGGTGCTATCATTGGCAAGGAAGTATTAATTTCATTGGAAACGGAAAGCATCGAAAAGGAATCATTGAGGGCTGATACGGATTCTGTGGCAGATATAGAGTTTGCGGGTGTTATTATAGGTGCATCGGGCAGTAGAAACCGCAGTGAGTTTTCTGTAAATGTGGAGGCGTGCAGTTGGGGTGCGTTGCTCAATGACAATCCTACTTGCAAGTCTTTTGAGAATCAGACGCTGAATGACATTATAAATGATGTCGTTGACGATTATTCCGAGCATCTTAAAACAGATGTTGATGCTCGTTTTACAGACACTATTCCATATTGTGTTCAATACAACGAGTCTAATTACCAATTCCTACAACGTCTGGCAAGGCGTTACGGAGAATGGCTCTACAATGATGGAAAGAAAATGGTATTCGGTAATTTACCTAAAGGGGAGAGTGTAAAACTTGCCTATCCAAGCCAAGATGTTCCATCTTATAATGTTGACTTAAAAATGCGGCATGTAGCATTTAACCATGTCGCTTCATCATACAACTCCTACGATGCCAATGAAAAGGAAGGCATAGAGGAAATGCAGCGTGAATATAATACGCTGAGTGAACAGGTGTTTCAAGCTTCACAAACTTGCTTTGTAAAGTCGACTCTTCAGAACTTACATTCTGGAGGTTTTGCTGATTCTGACGGACGTGAAACTGTGTTGAATATATCTACCAAGACACAGGCAAGAGGCGAAAAGGCGAGTATGCTTACCTATTCAGGGACTACATATTGCTCAAAACTTAAAATTGGGAGCAAGTTGGTTATAGTTGACAACTATATGCCCGATGCCTCGGCTTTGGAGAAAAGTAATGTGGAGCAGGATGAAATGCTGATTACAGAGCTTGTGCATTATTTCTCTGCCGATGAGACTTATAGCAATCACTTTGTCGGCATTCCGTCCGCTTGCGATTATCCTCCTTATTCCGACAGTGACATTTATCCTGTTGCGCAATCATGCCGTGCAAAGGTTAAGGACAACGAAGACCCAAACAACCTCGGTCGCATCCGTGTACAGTTTGACTGGCAAGCCCAGTTGGATGACAATATGATGACACCATGGCTTCGCATGGCTCAACCGTATGCTGGCGGTGGCAAAGGCTTTAGCTTTATCCCTGAGATTGACGAGGAAGTGATGGTTGACTTTGAGGGAGGAAATGCAGAACGCCCTTATATCAAGGGTACATTATATAATGGTGTAGGCGACCCTGATAGCGCATGGCTTCCAAACAACAACAGTAGCAACCAAATTAAGGCTATTCGAACTCGCAACGGTCACACCATCGAGATACATGATGAAGGTGAGGATGGATATATCCGTATCTATGATAATGAAAAGGAGAACTATATCCTCACTTTCTCGACAGACGAGAAACTGATTAAACTTGAATCCACTGGCAACATTGAACTGTATGCCCAAAACGACATCATCATGCACGCAGGGCATGACATCAATGCAAGTGCCGACAACGATATTTTCATTGCTGCTTCACACGATATGCAGCGAACAGCCGACAACGACATCCGTGAACATGCTGGCAATGACCGCTCTACCTCGATAGACCGCAACGATTCTATTACAGTGAAATCGAACCAATTTGTAAGAGTAAACGATAATAAGGACGAGCAAGTAGCGCATAAGTTACAGGTGACTGCGGAGAATATACGTGAAGAAGCAAAGCAAATGCTTATGGAATATTCTGAAGTACATCACCAAAAGGCAAATGCTACAATGGCGATAAATGCTGGAACACAGATAGACATCAAGGCAAATATAGTCAAGGTGAACTAAAAATATTCTAACAATGCCCAACAAACCACAAGATATATTAGGCAAGGTCGGACAACTTCCTAAAGAAATTACCGACATAACCCAGAATATCGCCAAAGGAGCTAAAACAGTTCATGGGATGGCGAGTAATATGGATGCCGCTGTCAATAATGCAAATACTTATAATCCTGTAAGTGGTGCAATAAAGGGTGGTCTGTCTAAAGCAACAGGAGCATTAAAACGTGGAACTGCAAAAGTAGAAACTTGGGCAAATGGAATACAAGCTAAAGGTGCAAGTTCGGCAACCAAAATCACACCGATAGCAAGTGCAGCAAACTCCATTAAGGCATCTGCTAAGGCTTTGGAGAATTGCCAACAGGTATTGTTGTCGGCATCAGCCGTTGTGGATGCTATGTTCAATACTGTAACGGGACATTTTCATCCTCGGGCTAATGAACAAGCTATAAATCAATTTGATAAGAAATGGGATTCTTGGGCAAAAATAGTTGAAGACACTTATAAAAAGTTGTCACCAACGAAGCAAGCCAATGTGTTGCAAGATTTAGCGAAGGCGGAATTCGGAGACAATGTTTTTGCTTTGGGAAGTGCAATCAAGAATAACTCAGCAGGGATATTTGGTGGAATAGCCGACTTTGAAGATTCTATTCATGCGTTTGGAGGAAGCTATCGCAATCCTATTGAAGCTGCAAAGAAAATTGAACGTGGAGTAAAAGGCATAATCAATGCGACGGAGCGTGTTGCCAATTCTATCAATGGGATGATTTTGACCTATCAAGACAAAATAGGATATACCAAACCAGGAAACCCTATCTTGTCATATATAGGAAGTCTGCATAATCAACCTGTCATTGCTGGCATCAACAAAATTCTGACAGTAGGTGGTGGGGCTGCCACTATTGCATCAGATGGAGGTTTGTTAAAACAGGCATTGCAAAGCAAAAATCCCCAAGCTATCTTTGATGCAGGCAAAAAGACATATAAGGATGCTCAAACAATAATACGAGGCTTAAAAGATCCAGATAAGGCAACGCAGGTTACTAATTTAGCCACAGGGACTACGACAGGTGGGGCGGCATCAATATCTTCCGATTTACTTGCTAATGATGAAGGGCTAAATGGAAACGATTCAGATCCTACAGAAGTCAATGATAATAAAGAAGATAAGGATAATGGAAGCACAGATTCTTATGTTTGTTCTGGAGCAACTATGAAATGTACATTTGGAGACCGTAATGCAAGACTTTCCGTGTATCCCGATAGGACGGTGTTTCTAACAGGTCAACCAATGGCAAACATAACAGACCATACAGCACTTTACAATATTGCTCCTTTCGGGAAATGTCATACGACAAAATATCCTGCTACTGGAGCAGCAACAGCAGCTGCGCATGGCAGACTCACCCCTATGCCTTGCGTACCAGGGACAATGAGCAACTGGATTAACGGTAAGGATGACTATATAATAAAGGGTGCGCCAACATTGCTAAAGTCATCGTATTGCAGATGCTGTTATGGAGGAGTGATAACAATTACAGATGATGGACAAAAATAAATGAGTAAGACTTCTTGTTTTATTAACGGAAAAGACATAGCCGCTAAAGATAGAGGCGAATTTATGTCTAAAACAGAGAACGTGCATATTGGCGTATTTTTTGACGGCACGAATAATAATGCCGTACAACAAACAATTTTTAAGTCCTACGAAAAACAGAAAATGGTCAGCACTCTTAGTGCAAAAGCAAAGAAACAATATGATAGGGCTATTGTATTGAAAAATGAATTAGCTAATTTGCAAATGCAGGCTATGTTAAACTCTGTTGACAGCAATGTAACTAATAGGGTAAACCAACAGGGGTTGTTAAAGATTAATTATGAAATAAAGCAACGAGAGAAAGAACTTGAAGAAATAAACCTCCATCCTCTATTTGACACAAAGTTTATGGCATCAAACAAGGGCAAGGGGTATTCTAATGTTGGTATTCTTTATAGTTTATTGCAAGATAATATAGATACGGAAGAAAGTATGTACCACAACATATATGTTGAAGGTGCTGGGGCTTATGACGTTGCAAATGGTTCAACCTCAAATATTAACGGATTAGGGTTCGGATTAGGTAAAACTGGTGTTACAGCATTGGTAAGCAAGGCGATAAAGGAGATTACCGATTGGCTGCAATCCAAAAAGAATTATTTTGATGAAAATACAAAGTATCATTTCTATGTCTTTGGATTTAGTCGTGGTTCAACTTGCGCACGGCTTTTTACAGAATTAACGACACGTGACACTGGAAAAAAGATAAAGCGAGAAGATGAATTTGCCCAAGATACATCGAAAGTTTCACATTTGATGAAAAACGGTCGTATTCCATTTATGGAAGAATTATATTTGGGTGGAAATCCAAGAATAAATAGAGAAAATGTTACAGTAGATTTTTTGGGAATATACGATACTGTTGCATCTATTGGATTTTTAAAGCAAAAAGATGGATGGACTAATGCGTTGAGTTGGATTTACCGTGCAGCTTGGTGGAATAATTATAATGGGAATTTTCATTATATGAACGCACATGATTATGGCTTATATTCTCCTCATAATAATAGAGTGAAACATGTCTGCCATATATGTGCAGGAGATGAATTTAGGGAAAACTTTGCATTAGTGAATTTGGGTAAAGAAATTCCGCAAAATTCTATGGAGATAATAATCCCAGGAGGACATTCTGATATTGGTGGAGGCTATGTCGATGGTGTTGAAATGGATGTTGTACTATATAAATTTATCCCAAGAAAATTTGAACGTTTCATTAAAAGTAATAAAATAACAGAAATATTATTGTCTCCTTATCTTAGATTTTGTAAAGAAAGAGCCAAAATGTTTGTAAATAATCCATCACGTTTTAATGGTCAAACAGAAGAATTATCTCCTAACACTTTGGCAAAATTAGGCTGGTTAGGTAAAGAGTGGAGAAAAGATGCAGAAAATGTCTCGTCTGAACTTTCATATGATGATGAAGTTTGTACAAAACGAGTTGCGGATTGGCCCAATGAGATAAAGTTTAAGCGTTATGTTATGAGAGGATATAGTAATATACCTCTGCAAATGATGAAATTGTGTGTTGAAAAATGTGGTATAAAAAATTTTTTTAAGGTCAAAATATATCCGTATGAAATTCCTGTACATCTAAAGAGGCTCGGTAGTAACCTTCTAAAGGTAATAGAAGTCCCATCAGGGAAACGCCTGTGGTTGCTTCCTGGCGGTTCATATTCGAGTGAAGAATATCGAAATTTGCGCTTAAACTTTTTGCATTTCACTTCCTCTTGTGAAATATGGCATCTTAAAACTCGTGTAGAAGAAAATAAGCGGACTAAAAAGATTATTCCTAAGGATGCAATAGAAGGAAGCGAAACGAGTTTTGTCGAATTAAATAAAGCAAATGTAGGGAATAACTGTAATTACGATGAGCATGCAAATATTTGTAGGATTATGTATGATGGAGATGAGTTTTTAAGGGGAGACCATGAGGTTAATATACACTATATGTATGAACTATCAGGGCATGAGTATGGGCTAAAGGAGATAAATTGCTAATGAACAAATTTGAAATCTGCATATCA
Source organism: uncultured Prevotella sp. (assembly GCA_900557255.1). Next base: position 35,689 of record USSA01000002.1, on the reverse strand, counting down.
GGCAATGCCTTGCGTCAATATCCAACAGACTTACTATTTGGATTACTTTGGTATAGTGAAACAGAAGCAGTGGAAATACCCAAGAAAAATGCATATAGTGGTGATTGGGGGTCTGTATTATCCAGAATTTTGCCAAATAGAGATAAAATACCTATTCCGTATAAGTTGAATCTTGCTTATATATCATTAGTTGAAGAAAAGGTGTATGAGATAGAAGAAAAATTACCCAAGGATAAGATTGAAAATTTATGGCTGGTCAAAAATAAATTTGGAGAACATTTGTATAGCCATATAGTTGTAGGAATGGGGCCTTATGGCAAAGTAGCTATTTGGTGTAATGGATATAATAAATCAGTATTAGTGAATTGTATGCAGGGACATTTTTCAAGTATAGATTTGAAAAATGTTATCTATGAATTTAAAAATATTCATTATCATTGTCTGAATTTAATAGATCATTCTTTTATAACGAAAGAAGTGGAGGAAAACAAACTGCAAGCATATGATATTTTTGATGGCTATATGAAGCAATTTATATACCGTTATCTGATTCTTTTAGAAAAATGGCAAGGTAGAAGTAAAGAAGTTAAATGGGAAAAATACAAAGAAGACGAAGACAAAGTGCCTGAGTTTGACTATGTAGAAGAATTCCTTTTTGACGGCACTCATGATAAACTTCACGACGGCGGTCTCCTCAAATACCACCAAGCAGGCAAACCCAAGAAACTTGCCATTAAATGGCATATCGGCAAATATGAATACTCTGCTTATTTCTGGTTTGAGGAAGAACCTATCCGTGAAGTGTTCGACAAATTCTATGGCGCACATCCCGATACAAAGACCGACTTCATCATCCGTATTGATGCAGAGAACAGGAAATACGAATTGGCACTCTATCGGTATGGGTTGAAAGAACCGCAAATTATACCAGAAAATGTTTATCAATTGTTGGTATTCAAAAATAAGTTTGAGGATTACCGTTCCGACAACTATAATCAAGAGCGTGGAGCATGGATTTGGTAATACATAGTAAATGGGGAAATACTACTTCATAGGCAAAGGAAGTACTACTTCATCAGCAATACAAGTATTACTTCATCTCCAATCAATCATAAATAATAATAACAATAAAAATATAATTCATTATGGCAACAGAAGAAATGTTCGAAGACGATGAGTTCATCATCAACCTTACCATTGACGGTACAGAGTTCGAGGAAGTGGAAGTGAAGGTTACAGACCCGAACAAGACCATTCGTGATCAAATCACAAGCATCGTGTCTGTGTTTGAGCTTCCAAAGATTGACAACGGTGGCAACCCTATCCAGTATCTGCTCGGTCAGATTATGGATGAGGGAGAAGAGCCTGAGATTTTGGAGTTTGAAGACGAGGACGGACGTGAACAAGCCCTCATCGACTACAACATCCAGCCGGGTGACCACTTGCATTTGATTTCAGTACCTATTGCTGGATAAAAGGAGAAAGAGGTATGAACGAAACTATCAACAATTTCAATCAGAAAGAGCTGTCGGGCAGAGATGCCCGACTCTGGAGGGAATGGAAAGAACTGGACACTCTTTGCCGCAAGCGCAAGATGACCAGTGCTAATTCTCGCCAACCGTCATTGTCTTATATCGTCCGCAGGAAGAATGCAATGGGACTTCCAACGGAGTATGAAATCTGGTATCGTTGCAAGTCCATTGTTGGAGTAATAGGCGATACTGTGCCAAGAGAACCTAAGTTCGGTTATCTGCATAAGATGAGCATCGTACTTCCCAACAACTATCCATCAGCAGACGGCAATCCGATATTTACCTTCAGAACAGATGTTTGGCATCCAAACATTCGATATTCTGGAAGTTTCAAGGGACATGTATGTCTGACCATCAAGGAAATGGGTGTATTGGCATCGCTGAAGGATTTGGTGCTTCGAGTTGAGAGATACTTGAAGTATCAAATGTATCATGCTCAAAACACCTATCCTTATCCAGAAGACCAGAATGTGGCAGAATGGGTACGTGAGGAAGGAGAACCGAACAACTGGGTACATTTCAACCAAGAAATGCCTGAACCAGCTGCACCAACTGCTAAAGTGGCGGAATGCACAAAAACTGAAAAAGCAAAACCAATTATCAAGTCAAGAACAATATGAAAAAGGCAATATTCCTATTATTGTTGGCTATAATAAGTTCTGTCCACTGCGTATATGCAGATGAGACAAGAACCATTAAGTTGGATAATAAAGGACATGAAAAAGAAGCGATACAGTTGTCTTTCTGCAATATCTTTGTGGAATTGCAGAAAACAGATGAAGATGACCAATATAAAATCAATATAAACTTAGAGAATGTTTCAGAAGACAAGATATTATATCTTTTCGATGTTCCTTACAATGAGAAGACTCTGAAGAAAACATGCAACCTTGTTTATGACAAAGTTTTCCCTGGAGCAAAAGGAAAGAGAGTGACTGAGTCTTGTGAGGGATTGTCAGAATCATGCCGATTGCAACCTTCTGAAAGCAAGAATATCCTTAACTTCCAAGGAAACGAGGAAAGTAAAAAATGTAGATTGCCAATATACATTGCCCGTACCAATGATGAGAAATTTCTTCTGGTAAAGAAAAGCAAGGTGTCTTTGGCTCAAAAGGAAGTTATTGAACTTAATATTGACGTGGAGCTGAAGCCTGATGAAGATTTTGTAAGACTGTCAAACTCAACAGATAGTCTTCTGAATGAGATCGGACGACAGACATTCTGCTCCAACAGAAATCACAGGGGAACTTCATTAAAGACTCTAAGACGTATATATGGTAAATCAATAGACGATTTGAAAAGACAGATACGGCAGGTTCTCAGCAGTCGTCATTATATGTCGTCAGACAAGGGCTATAAGCAATTTGCTGGTATCTTGGAGAAGCTGAATGCTATAAATTTGGACAGTTTGACAGTTGCTTCATGCAAGAGTGATAGAAAAGCCGCTAAGCCAAAGGCACAAGCAACTCATAATTGTCGCTATTGTTCCTTGTCAATTGGAGAAATCTACAAAAAGATGGAAGCTTATTATATCGACCTTCATAATGGCAAGAAAACCAAGGGGCAGATAATGGGTGACGTTGACGAACTGTATAATTGCGCTCAAAAGAACAGCAAGCGAGCTACTGGCAACTATATGTCAAGAATCTCAACCTATTACAGCAAGATAAAGTCGAAATAACATGAGATTTGTTGGATTTTTACTGTTGGGATGCTTGCTTAATCCCCTTCATGCAGTCGGTAGGATAAAGAAAGATACTATTTATACTACTGATGGAGACCGGATTATCTTGACTTATGATGTAGCCAATACAGCAAATCAAGCAACCATTAAGTTTATAGGTCAGCAGAAGAAACTGGGAAGAATCAATTCCAAGTACAAGGATTTAAGTAAGGTCGCAGTGCTGTTCTTTGACAGAACAGGAAACTATAGCGGAGATGTCTCATTTGTCAATATGGTTCCTGAAGCCTTCATGACACCATCAGAAGTTCAATTCAAGAAATCGACCGATGGCTATTATCTCATACAGGCAGAGCCTAAGTTGTCTTTCGTTGTGAAAGATGATGCAAAAATACAGATACCTATCTATCTGGCTTACAAGACAAAGAAGGGCAAGTATGAACTTTTCTCCAAAAGTCGAGACCTGATCATTCCGCTTGGAGGAAAAGCTGGGACAAATAGACAGATGGCATCTATCCAAACCGTTCAACAAACTATAACGTCAACTGCAGAACTCGAAACAGACAATACTGTAGCCGTTAAAGTACTGGAAAGTATAAATCTGACAAAAGAGTTGCTTGCACAAGCCAATGAACTTCCTTTCTCAGACAACCTCTTGGATGAAATAAACTATTTGCGTCAAAAGCGTCGGGAGATAACAGACGATGCACTTGTCTCAGAAATATCTGGGGTTATGGAGCAGTATGAGTCAAAGAAGCGAATGTTGGAAGAAAAAAGCACAGAAGAGCAAAAAGCCCAACAACAAGCTGAAGAGCTAAAGGCTCAACAGGAAGTACAGGCAATAAAGGCTCAGAACGATTCCATTGCAAATGCCCAGCAAATAGCAGCAGAAAAAGAAAAGAAGCGTAATCTTTGGATGATTATAGGCGGTATCGTTTTGGCAATATTGGCATTCATCGGCAATCAAGTTTTTCAAGGCATTAGAAACAAGAGAAATCAAATGCGTATGATGAATATGCAACAAAATATTGCCGACAAAGCCGAAGCCGAAGCAAAACGACAAGCTCGAAATGCTATCAGAACACAGCGAAACAGAATCGAAGCAGGAGCAAAGCGAAAAGTCTCAGATGCTGTTCGCAGTAAAAGCACAATAAAAATAAATGGAAAATCGAAGAAAGCATCAATTTAACATGACTGATCATGAGGATATTTAATAAAAAATCTATAGGCATATTGTTGGCTTCTTTGGTGTTTTCATCAGCCTATTCCCAACGAATGGACTATGATGTGACATCGGAATCCACAATTTACCTAAAAGCTGTATATAATGATGACAGCAAAAACAATATTACCGTAAATGTGGATGGTAGTAATTTAGGAACGATTGCTGCTGGCGGTTCTCTTCCGATAAACAAAACATGCAGAAGATTCGTAAAGATAGAAACTTCGGATGGAAAAGGTAATAAGGATTTATGGCGACCAAGTTATACTTCTGCGGAATGGGAGAAGATGCATCCTGCACAAGACAAAGAGAAGCATGAAGAAGAGCCACAAGTTGAGTCTTCTCCTATTGTAGCTACAGATGCAGCGGATCGTAAAGTAGAAAGAGCAGTATCGCACGGAAAGAAAATTTCTTCTGACCAAATATTGTCTTTGTTTAAAGACCACGTAGAGAAAGATTCTTTTTACTCTTCAACTTTTGTCCAAGCAATAAAAGACGAACTTGATAAGCATATTGCCTTTCTGAATAATTATGTTGAGAACAACGAAAAGCGAGAGGAGTATATACAGAAGTATCAACTTAGTGAATATTTGGATGATAAGGAAGCTATAATTGCCCAGAATGAAAATGCAATAGATTCATATATCGGCAATTTTGTTGCCTCAAATTTCAATGCCAACGAGCTTCCGAGTCTTTCAGAATATGAAACCAAATTACGTAATGTGCTTGAAGAAAAGATTGCGGAAAGAAAAGACCTGTTAGACAATTATCGAAACGAAATTCTCGATGAAGGCTTTTCTTCTGCATTGACAAAACATTTGTTTTCGGGAAAATCTATAGCTATCAATATCGTTCTCGCAATATTCATTATAGCCGTTGTTGTACTTGTCATCATCATGGTAAAGAAAAATACCCGTAGAAAGAGAACGACAGCTATACCTGCAAGCAGACCTTCACAAAACGGCAGTGCAGACATCGTTGTAAGAAGAAAGACAACTTCCATTTTGAAGAAGCAAAGTTTGGAAGATGTACAGCATAATGATGTATACCTGCCTATTGATTGCGCTGATTTCTGTTCTGACTCGGCTGTAAGACGCATATATCTGAAAAATACCTGTATCAAGGATATATACAACCTGTATGCAGAAGACCTCAGAAATCCAGAGAATCCAAATGAGGATGGATGCATGGTGCTTGGCAGATGGGTACATGATGCAGAAAGAGATGAATACTATGTATCGTTGGAAGAAATTGTAAAGCCTGGTGATGATGCTATCTTCAAAGAGTACGAATTGAATTTTGGTGGCAAGATAAAACTGAAGGTATCTGAGAAATTGAGACGATTAAGAAGAGAGACCAACCTACAGTATGATATGACATGTTGGGTTCATTCTCATCCAGGTCTCGGAGTCTTCTTCAGCAATGCCGACAGTAGTGTGCAAATGCAGCTAAAGCATCCAACACATCCTAAGTTCTTGGTCGCTATTGTGATAGACATCCTTACGCCAAACCAAGAATTGGGTATATTCACATTCAAGCATGATTTAAGCATCAATTCCAAGGCAGACTTGCAAAAGATGTATTCTTTGGAAGAATTGTATCAATGGGCAGTTAAGAGCGACAGAACCTCTTTTAAGCAAGAAGACCATAGAAACATCATGCAAACGGCTTCAACTCGCATTGACAGTCACCATGGAATAGAATTGTCAAATGGTGCCATTATCGATATGTGCCAACTACAGGCAGTACAACGAAACGGATTGTTGGCATGGGTACATGGATATTCTTGTGAGAATGGCGGAAAGACAGAATTTGTCTTGAAGTCGGTTTCGCAAAACAAGTCTGTTCAAGATGACGAACTGATTGGTTGCTATATCAATGGAGCGCATTGCAGCATACCAACAATCAAGAGACTCATTTCAAATGACTTTAGCAACATAAAATTCATTTTATTCTATTCGACAGCCGATGATACATTAACAGCAATCCCTGTTGTTGACGGTCAGCTTTCTGTGAATGAAGTTGCTTATGGCGAAGAAAAATTAGAAGACTTAAAAATATGGACACGAAGAAAAAGATAATCCGTAAATTGGTTGCCTTATGTATGGCTGTGTCTGCTATCTTGCCTGTGTTTGGACAAGACATCAGACAGATTAAATTCTGTGACAAGAAATATGAATATGGCGTAGGAAAAGATTCGCTTACATTATATTTCAATGTATTGAATGCTGATGGAAAGAGAGTGCAAAACATCTCAACCAATCAACTTCAGAATTACTTGGTGATAAAGGAAGATGGCTCACTGATTCCATCATCCTCTTGTAAAATTAGTGCTATTACTTCGGGACAACGTATTCCAGCAGAATATACATTTTCTGTGTTGGTTGATTTGAGCATTCCACAAGAAGGAAAAGTGCAAATCTACAAGGCCATTTCTCATTTGGTCAACATCTCGCCCAAGGGATGCGTCTATCTTTCTTTCTTCGGTGATGAAGTAACGTCAAGCAAACTTGTTACTCCAGAGAACCTCAAATCGTTTGAACCCTATTTCTCAAAGACTTCCGAACATAAATACCTGTATGGTGCTTTGTATTCCAAATTAGCGGAGTTCAGTACAACGAGTTCTGAGAAAGAAAGTTCTGTTATAGGAGAAACCAACTATACAAGGAATACAGAAATATCAAGGCGTGCAACGAAGAATACAGACAAAAATATTCTGTTTGTATTCACCGAAGGAAACAAAAGTCCTTCATTTGAGGAGAATATTGCATTCTTGGAAGTAAATGAATATCAGCAAGACATCAAGCATCTTGTGCCAACTGTTTATGCGTTTTACTATACAGAACAGGGTAAGGATGCGGACATTGAAAACGTACTGATGGCTATATGCAATCCTAAAGTTAAAGGTCGTATCGGTGATTATAAACCAGCCAATGATATGGCTCAGGTACTGAACGACTTTCAGGAAATTGTAAATGACAAGATGTATGATTACTCATTTACGTATCGTGTTCTTGCTTCTAAAACATATTTCGGTAAAACAGAATATTCGGCAGAATGGAAAGGCGATGTAATTGGTTCTGGAGAATTTTCTATCGGTTCTGCAGAAAGACCTTGGCCTGAGCATGCAGCATCAACTTCTGACTCTATTTACAAGTATTTGATTGCTATCATTGTCGCCATTCTTACCATTGGTTTCTTCTTCATCATCATGAAAGTGCTGATACCTCTGCTTAGGTCAAAAGCCTTTGAAACCAAGTATTATAAGAAATATGTACCAGAGAAGAATATTTCGAGCAGAATCTGTCATTATTGCAAGCAGCCGATTACTGAGGGACAAAGCGTTGTTATGAAATGCAAGCATATCATGCACGTGCATTGTTGGAAGCAGAATGGTTATAAGTGTGCTGAATATGGTCAGAATTGCAAAACTGGCATTCAGGAACATGTGGAATGGAAAGAGTTGTTAACATGGAATTCCCTAAAGGATTGCCATCAGACTATTGCTGGTATATGTGCAGGTTTTGTAAGTTGGATATTCTTTGAACTTGGAGGACGAGGAGGTTTTGATGGTATATCCAAGAGTCTCGTTTCCATGTTCTATACGCCAAGCGACAACATGCCGAATCTGTCTATGGAGTGTGAGAGCAAGACTTCTGCTTTTCTTACCATCGGTCTTCTATTAGGTTTCTTCTTATCGCTCATCTTTAGATATAACGATGAATATAGAAAGAAGGACTGGAAGATTAATCTGAAAATCATCGGGTTGTCACTTCTGACAGGTGTGATAGGAATGATTGCATTTGCCATAGGTGCAGACATCTTATGTGTGTTGCTTACCCTTATCAATGCTACTTTCATACCTTGGTATTGCTCTTTCCCTGCTTACATCCTGTTTTCTGTAGCAGTGTCTCTCGCCCTCACAATCAAGTCAACGATTCCGCTGAAAAGTGCCTTGATAGGTGGCGGTTGTTCCTCTGTTATAGGATTTATAGTATTGTATTTTTCAAGTCTGACCAATGCAAGTTGGCCGTGGATGAATATGTTGCTTGACTTCATTATCTATGGTGGTGGTCTGGGAGCTTCGCTCGTAACAGTAAGAATGTTGGCAGAGAAATACTACCTCGTAATTCAAAATGGAGTCAGGGCAGGACAGAGAATACCAATTCATAAATGGATGAATGCAACAGGTGGCGGTAACAAGGTTTCTATCGGTATGACTGGAGATTGCGAGATACAGATGAATTGGGAAAAAAGCAATAAAGTGGCTAAGGAACATGCTCAGTTATACATAGACCACGAAAAGCAGCTACCGATGCTTAAACCATTAGCTACAGGAGTCATATATAACACAAGAGCCGAATTGGGTGTAGGAAAGCCTAATGTATTGTCTAACAACGATACGTTCAAAATAGGCGATACTATATTCCAATATGTAGAAACAGAATAAACAATTTAAGTTACATCCAAAATGAGAACATTTTTTTTGATTTTATGTGGACTGCTGACCACAACAATGGCTAAGAGCCAAGAAGTGATAGACAACTTTCAAGTTGGACCTTATGAGGTTGACTATATGGGTAAAGGTGACGTAAACTTCCGATTGAAAAAGAATATAAACCTTTACGAGTATTTCAAACTTCAGAAAGACACCATTATTGCAGAGAGTAAAAAGGTGCAACCAATTAAAAAAGGTTTTGAGGTAGGTGTTACCTATTTGATGCCACGATTTGGCGTGAAGGGAGCGTTTAATTCCTTTGGAGTCTATGGCTCGGCAAAAACAAGAGTAAGCAACAATACATATCTTAATTATGGAGGAAAAATAGCCATTTCTTATGGACACTATAATGAAGAAATGAATAACCTAAAAGACGCATTGTTTGAAGTGGGTGTTCCTTTGTCTATAGAGTTCGCTAATCTGAATAAAGGAAATTCTTCCCTTTTTGCAAGTATTGGCTTTACACCAGCATACTATACAACATTAAGCGCAAAGGAGAATAAAGATGGTAAGGATGTAGATGTAGACAAGAAAAATGGGCTGTATATAGCCCCTAAAGTTGAGATTGGCGGCTATATCCCTGTGAATGACCATCTGTTGAAAATCGGTCTGTTTGGAGAATATCGAATAAGTTGCGCAAAATCTGAGGATAATATCTTCAAAAATAGAATAGGTCGTGCATTTGTCGGTGCAAATATTGGATATGTATTTTAACGAATAAAATGCTTTTATGCAGACAGTGAAGAAATATGAATGGGGAGAGGGCGTTTTTACGCTTCTCTCCTGGTTCAAGCAAGACAAGGTGAAAAATGCGAAAGTTCTTGTTGTAGGAGCTGGCGCATTGGGTAATGAGGTAATCAAAAATCTCACCCTGTTCGGTGTAGGTACTATTTTCGTGTGTGATTTCGACCGTATTGAGTTATCTAATCTGACAAGATCTGTCTTGTTCAGAGAAAAGGATGCATACGAACACTCCTATAAGGCAGAAGTTGCCGCAAAAAGGGCTATGGAGATAAATCCTCAGATAAAAGTCATTCCTATTGTGGGAAATTTATTCTCCGAGGTCGGTTTGGGAATCTATAAGGATGTTGATGTGGTCATTGGGTGTTTGGACAGCCGTATAGCTAGATACTTGTTGAACAGACTATGTATGCGTGTTGGCAAGACATGGATTGACGGCAGCATAGAAAATATGACAGGAGTCGTCAAAGTGTATTCGCCAGGAGTCAATTGTTATGAGTGTAATCTTTCACGAGAGGAATTCAATAACATCATGCTGAGAACAGGTTGTGCGGATGTGGTAAGGGCGCAGACTTCCGCAGGACGTGTGGCAACAACGCCTATCAGTGCTTCAATAGTTGGTGCTATGCAGGCACAAGAGGCAATGAAGATTATCCACACTTCGGAAGATGAGCCTACACCATTCAAAACCCTGTCAGGAAAAATGTGGCGTTTTGAGGGGATGACAAACATAATCAATACATACAAATATTCTTCTTGGAAAAACAACTGCCCTGCTCATGAACGTTGGATAAATATAATTCAATGCAAAGATCTTTCGGCAGATATGAAAGTAAAAGAAGTTTTGGATAAACTGAAGGAGATTCTGAAAGTCAATGTTGTGGAAATCAATATGCGCAACAATAAATTCATAGACAAAATCATTTCCGACAGACCTGAGAAAAAATTTGTCTTGCATATTCCTGAGTCAAAGTTGGAAGACACGATACAGTCAAATGAGGAACTCAGAAAGCTAAGCTACAGAACCATCTTTCATAAGTGTTTCTTCGAGAATATTGATGAAAGTTTCCCATACATGGAATTGTCATTAAGAGAAATCGGAATACCTCGATATGACATCATCCAAGTATCGACGGACAAGGGGCTTAAATATGTGGAATTAAGCAAAGATGCAGAATATTTCGGATTATAATAAGATGGTTGTGCCAGAGAATGTTCCACAAGACATTAATGCGGAAGTCTTTCTCGGCTTTTTCCCACAGGACACTTTCCGTGTTAAATTCTGCGGTTTGCATAAACGCAATGCCTATAATGACATTTTGGAAATAGAAAAGGAGCAAGAAAAGTTTTTGCTTCACTTAGGACGCAACAGCCTTTATAATTCATTGCCCGAATTTCTGTTTCACAGCATAGACAGATTTGACAATATTCCAGAAAGAGAAAAAAAACAAAGATTCTCTGAAGAATATGCAAAGCAGGAAAAGGAAAAAGAACAAGCCTACAAGTTTTTCTCCCCTATTGATGCTTTGCTCTTTCAGCTACGGTTGGAAGTTAGGGAACGACTGAATAAATATGTAGAATCGAATAGTGTCATTCACGACATACTGTTAGACAAACTTACAGCGGAGCAAAGGGGAAATAGGTTTATAAAAAGAACGATACCTTATATATCATCCTGTAAGACTATAAGAGGCAATAGAACTCTCATAACACTACTATTAAGAAAGGTGCTGGCAGAAGAAGGCTTGAAAATAAATGTCAAAAGTAAGCAAACGGAATTTACTGATGAAGAACCAAGGTATGGTAATACTGAAGGATGCAAGATAGGAGACGTATATGTTGGCAATACATATTCTGAATCTGTGATTACATATTCCATTTCATATTGGTCTGACGAGGACTGCGATGAAGATTTTCTTCCATTCGTCAACGATTTGGAGGTATTTAGGCAATTTGTACAAGATTATTTTATTTCTGTTGATTCTATTTTAGTGTTTGATGTTTCAAAAGATACAAGTCCATTGAGAATCTCAGACACCACACTATATAATTACTTGAATTATAATACAAACATTTGATATGGCAAAGAGAATTTTGTGGAAAAAAGGAATGAGACTTACTGACGAAGTCCTCACTCTTTCTGATAAATGCACAGAAGAAATGGTGTCCAATGCTCTCGCACTCGGAGCATGTGGACGAATGGGGCTTATGCCAAGTAGCAGAAAGTTTGATGTCGCTTTAGATATTAACAACGAAGTAATAGATGTTGTATCGGTTGATTGCATCGGACTAAGCAGAAATGGAAGTCTTATAGATGTACAGTATGATACAAACTATACAAACACATTTGACACTCGTGTGATAATTCCTACTCAGGACACAAGCAAGAAGTATTATCTCTGTATTTCTGTTCTTGATGGTATCAGAGACACGAATGATGGAATGTGTGAAAATCAGTATGGTTTTATTCTTGTGGAAGAGAACTCTGCAATTCCAGACAACTCTTTGCCTATTGCAAGAATCCTATACGATGAATATTGTTGGCGTTCTGATGAAACAGATTTTGTTCCACCATGTTTGTATATTAGGTCACATTTCAAGTATGAGGAACTTGTACAGAAGTTTGCAACAGCACTTAAAGAGATAAACGCTGGACTTCCCCAGCAGTTATATACGGAAAAGAAAGATGCCGTGAAGATATTCTGGCCGTTAGCCCAACAGATTATGATTTCTGTAGATAAAAGAAAAGACATCATGACTCCTATGGACTTTCTGGCAGAACTTCAAAAACTTGTGAGCGCATTCTATTGCGCTTGCAGTTTGGATGACAATATAACCATCAGTGACCCTGCACAATACATCTCGTTCATAAATACTCCTTATAATTATAGGAATGTGTATGAGATAATAAATAAAGGAATAGAATTATCTCTTTCTATCAATGAGAAAATAAAAGCTTTCAGTGCAGAACCTGTTCGTGAAGAACATCCTTCAGTTCCTGCGCCATCTATCAGTAACAACCAATTACGCCAAACTGTAAAATCGGGAAATGCACAAGTGAAAATTACTAATAATGCTCCAGGAGCAACCATTTATTATACTATAGATGGAAGTAACCCGACACAATCATCTAAATCTGGCAATACTATAGTAATTGATAGCGGATTTACAGATGACTGGCATAAAGAACCACCTAAAAATGTAACAGTTAAGGTTGTTGCATACAAGGATGGAATGTCCTCTGAAATAGAAACATATAAGGTGCTTATAAAGAAAGGTAATCCATTTGGTGGACCAGCAATATAAATATGGCTTTCATTAAGACACCATTAACCTACGAAGACAATACAGGAATCATTGCGAGAAGTTTGGAGGAAAGAGTCGCAATGATAGATAATTTTATCGAACTTATTGTTTTTTCGCCCAAAGGAAGTTTTATTGCTGACGATGATTTCGGCTTTGAATATTGGAACCATGAGTATTCCAATGTTCATTTCAAAAGTTTTAATCATGGACAGAATGGAACTTATAGCAATGGGCTTTATAATGAGGTGACATTAAAGGAATGTAAGGAAAGTATCGAAAAGAGTCTTCATATTTATGAACCACAATTGAAACAAGTAAATGTTTCTATAGAGTTGGGTTCTATAAAAACGGAAAATGAATCTAATCATAAGTTGCTTTCTAAATATGAAGTCACGATAATAATTATTGGAGTGCTTGATGATGGACTTGGTACTATTGTACCCTATAAAAAAGAAATCAGTTTCTTGATGGAACCAACCGTCAAGCGAATAAAAATATAACGATGGATATAGAATTGCAAAAGAGGATTAATGATGTTATTGCACACCTGCAATCGATGATGCCGGAGCCGATAGACTATCAGTTGATGGATCCGATAGCAAAGATGATGTTGGTTGCCTTGCTGTATGAAACCCAGAAGATTCGTGATGTCATTGACGATTTTGACCAACGGTTGGTCAATCGTTTCTGTGAGGATTTTATCCCTATGCAGCAAATAGAGGCGATGCCAGCTTTGGCTGTGGTATCTCCTTTATTCAAGAAAAACAAAGATAGTGATAGTGTGCAGATTACTTCGGGTGTATCTTTTACCTATAAAGATAAGGTAAGCAAAACCGTCATAAATTACCTTCCTCTTTTCAAGAATACTCTTGTTCCATACGATGATATCTATGTACTCTCCCCAAACCGTCTGTACACAAAAGAACAGACCTATGAAGTGCAGATGGACCAATCCAATACGCTATGGATTGGTATCCGCACAAAGGCAGAAATAGAGTCGCTTGAAGGAGTTTCTTTCTTCTTGAAAACAAACAATTGCCTATATCCACAATCTATATCTGTTGTAGGAAGTGCAAAGGAATCTTTGGAGTTCTGTACTATGAACAGAATGGAAGATGTGGAAATGTTGGAACCTTTCGATGCACAGCAAGTATCTACTCGCTTCTTGTCTATTATAGAATACTGGAAACGAATACTCCAAGAGCTACCAAATGGTGTGTTGGTTACTCTGACAGACAAGACTCGCAATAGGGATATATTCAAAAAAAGAACCTATCCACGTGTTTTTCAGAACTGGGTGGAAAGCGATGTCCTAAACTGTTTTCATGAGGATACATTGTGGCTTCAGGTGGAATTTCCAGATAATTACATAGTAAGTGATGATTGCGAAATGACACTGAATGCCATTCCTGTCGTCAACGTGGATATGAATTCTGTTACATTGACACAGACTGCACCTGTGGCAAAACTTCAAAAGCAAGAAGATTCGTTCTTCGTCTCCGTTCTTGAAACGAGCAATGCTGCACATAAACAGGGATTCTCCATGTCGGCAGAGGAGTTTGTGATTAGAGATTTTGATGCCCACTGCTATCATCATGGCGATTTGTATCGTGACATTCGTAATCTTTACAATCACTTCATTGAAGACTATTATGCCTTTATAGAGTATAATGGATTGAAGGATGGACAAGACATAAAGCGGTTGAAAGAACTTGTCAATAAGATAGCAAAGTCAGTTGGCGAGAAGAATGATAAGTTCAAATATGACAGTGGAACATACGTTATGAAGAACATCCAGCAAGCATCCAACAGCTCCGTTGCTAAGGTTTCTTTCCTGACAACACAAGGAGCTTTGGGAAATTCGCTAACGATTGGAGCAAACACAGGAACTTCCTCAAAATTAGAATGCAAGAAATTACCGATAATAGAGAGCAACGTTCCTGTAGTAATTCCTGCAATCGGTGGAAAGGACAAGGCAACAGCTGACGAACGCTATGAGCTTATCCGCTATTATTCGTTGACCAACGACCGATTATACACCAAAATGGATGTTGAGGCTTTTGTCAGAAAAGAGCTTATAGCCATTTATGGCAAAGAAGAGTTCAAGAGAATCAATGTCAATGTGCATGTTGAGGGTGCGGCAGAAAAAGAATCTGTTCAGCGTGGGTTGTATGTGGATATTGAGTTCAAGGATAAGAAAAATTATGAGAAGGCATTAGACGCACATCTTGATATGAAAATTCAAAGACAAATCATTGACAATTCTTGTATCTCAATGCCAATACTAACAATATTAGTCAATCTTGATAAATAAACTCTCGCATGCCAAAAGTTCCTGCAAGTATATTGAATATCCTAAAGGGAATTCCAGAGCATCAACTTCATACAGTTTGTAGTAAGTTGAGAATTACGGAAACGATGGAATATAAGTCATTCGTTGCCAAAAATGCAAATGCACAAAATCCATGTACAACGTTTCTTGAAGCACAATTAACAAGTGGTAATACTTCAACATTAAGCAAAATCTATCACTCAATAGAGGGATTCTTGTTTATAGGAGGGTGTGCACCAGGAATAGGAATTGCTTTTAACTTGATTGATGCATGTTTCTGTTTTGCTTTAGGAAATTTTTTTGGATGTTTTGTTGCTATAATTTCATGTTTCCCTATACCTGGATTTAAAGTTGCAGGAAAGGGACTTGAAAAGATTTTGGTGGGATTGCTCAAACACATCTCTCCGACAAAACTACTTAATAGTTTTAATAAAGAACTGAATAAGCGAATTGTAAACTATCTTGGAAAAAACATTGATTGTGCAGATAAGTATTTGGCTATAATTCGAGAGCAACTTGAAGAAATGATAGTTGGTCTCAATAATCCTTTTGCCACAGAAATTATCCGTGCTCTTAGTGAGGTGATTAGAAAAATGCCAAGAAAAGTTTCTAAGATACAGAAAGGAATAACCAATGGAAATTCTGGCACATTTGGTATAGCAACAAAAGGTATCAATGGTTATAATATATAATATTAATGAGAAAGACTTGGGGCATTTTTGTGGGATTCGTACTAATACATAACATATCATGTTATGCACAGTCTTCTTCTGATATCCAATCCTATATCACTCAATATAGGCAAATAGCATTGGAGCAGGAAAGACGCTATGGCATACCCGCTTCTATTACTTTGGCACAAGGTATATTGGAATCTGGCGCAGGAAAGAGTATGTTGACAAGAAATGCTAACAATCACTTTGGAGTCAAAGCCTTTGGTGGTTGGACTGGGGAGGTTTTTCTTGCATGGGATGATGAGCGTCAGAAAAGCCGATTCCGCAAGTATTCTTCAGCGATGGAATCATTCAGAGACCATGCCCTTTTTCTTAGAAACAACAGTAGGTATAGAAGTTTGTTTGCTAACAGTGTATATGACTATCGGGCATGGGCAATAGGTCTTCAGAGGGCGGGATATGCTACGGCAGGAAATTATGCTAAAGCATTGATAGGTTTTATAGATGCCTATAAACTTTATGCCGTAAATGGTGGTGTAAAGCTACGTGCAGGAAAAACTGTGACAATAACAAAACACATATCGACAACAATCCCTGTTTTCGATGCGGAATATACAATGTCGGATGCAGAAGAAAGTGATGAAGAAAAGGAAATCGCAAGCATTGTCAAGAGATTTGTAGTTGATATAAATGGCGTTCGCTGTACGATCTTATATCCTGGGGAAAGTTTGGCATCAATCGCACAAAAATACGATATTCCTCAGACTAAAATATTAGAATACAATGAGTTGTCTTCTTCTAAAGAAGTAAAAGAAGGCGATATCGTATATCTGGAAAAGAAGAAAAAGAAATACTTGGGACTTCAAGACACATATAGGGTGAAAGCTAATGAAACCTTGTATGAAATATCCCAACAATTCGGAATACAATTAGCGTATTTGGCAAAACTGAATGACATTGACATCTTTTCCAAGTTGAGAAATGGAGAAATTTTGTATTTACAATAAGCAATGCAAGATTTAAGCAAATATAAAAATGACGGAGTGTTGTTTGATGGGCATTATCGACTTATCAAACTGCTAAGTACAGAAGGTGGTACTGCTGACGTATGGTTGGCAGAAAACTACGAGTCCATAGACACTAAGTTGTCGGAAGATAATGATGATGTCATACGGGTAGATGGAACTGGAGTCCTTGTGGCCATAAAGATATATCGTCCCAAGAACATTCTTGATGTTGATGGTGAGCAGAGCTTTAGGTCTGAATTCAAAACAATCTTCAATTGTCACCATGCCAATCTTATTCCAACAACTGACTATTCTATATGCGACGGAATGCCCTATTTGGTCATGCCGTTTTGTGATAATGGTTCTGTTGAGTCCTTAATAGGTAAATTAAATGACGAGGATGATGTATGGAAGCTTATGGCAGATGTCTCTTCTGGATTGGGCTATCTTCACAGTTTAGAACCACCTATTATCCATCAAGACATTAAGCCTGCCAACATTCTGATAGACACAAATAAGAATTATTGTGTTACTGATTTTGGTATCAGTGTCAAATCGGGTGTTGAGGATGACAGATATTTCGAGAATGAAAGCAGTGGAACGGCTATCTATATGCCTCCTGAGAGATACAATGAGGGGTATAAGCCGAATGCAAGCAGCGATATATGGGCATTTGGCGCAACTATTTATGAAGTATTAACTGGAGATGTCCCATTTGGAAATGATGGTGGTGCAGCTCAATTGGATGGTGCACAAATACCAGCAATAAAGAATAAAAACATTTCCAAACGAATAAAAAATATCATATATGCCTGTTTGGATGCTGACCCTAAGAAACGTCCAACGGCAAAGTATATTGAAGAATACTCTAAAAGGAAAGGCAAAAAGAATCACGTTGCCATTCTTGTGGCATCCATAGCTATTATATGTATAATGGTGTCAACAATGATTGTATGGAATACAAGAACAAAAGAATTAGAGCCATTTTTAGTTTACAAAAACAGTGGCGATTCCATCATTACATTGCAGAAACAAGAAACCCAAGCTGTGAAGTTTATAAATTATGAACTTACAAGCAGCAGGTTGAATAAAGCAAAAGTCAAATATATCAAAGCGGTGCGTGAGAAAACAGAAAACAAATTTGCAAAAGATAGTATCAACAAGCGCATCGTTTCCATACAGGATCTATTTATGGACTTAAAAACATACAAAGGCATTTGTGATACTCTTGACATTGCAATACATGATAATTTGCCAATCCAAGAAGAAGTTTATTCAGAGCGAAAAAAGGAATTTTCTGAAAAATTAAAAACAAAAATAAATAATTTATGATTAAATCATTGGTTTTAATGACATCTTTAGCATTATTGGGTGGACTACCAATGTCCGCTCAAAGTTGCAAGGTGTTGTATCAAGAAGGCAACACGTTGGTTGACCAAGGAAAGTTGGAAAAAGCGAAGTCTAAATTCCAACAAGTTATTCACTGTGGCAACAACCTATACGTGCCAGACAGTGAGAAAAGAATTGCATGGATAGACCGTGTACTAAGAAAGCCAAGTACGGCAAAGCCTTTTTCATTGTCAGACAACAAAGTGGTTATACCTTACCAAGGAGGACAAGATGTCATAACCGTTGATGGAAATGGTACTTGGACTGCTTTTGTCAATGACAAGAGTGTAGGGTGGTGCAAAATTAAGAAAGAGAAGGGCAAGATATATATTATCAGCGAAGCTAATGAGAATAATGCTGACCGTTCTTGCGAGGTTGTTGTCAGAATGGGTGGTAAAACAAGAACCGTAGTTGTCAAGAATGAGAAAGCACCAGAAATGCTTGTACCGTCTGTTGAGAATCTTACATTCCCATATAAAGGAGAGACAAATACGGTAGAAATTCGTTCCAATACGAACTGGAATGTTACTGATGTTCCAGGGTGGGTTGTTTCAACGAAAGAGAATGGAAAAATCAAATTGACAGCTCTCGCAAACGACAATAATGTAGAACGATCGGCAGAAATAAAGGTTGAGAGTTCCACTAAGACTGTCATTATAAACCTTTATCAAGGAGCAGGACTTGATCATCTTGCGTTCTCTAAGAATGACCTGCATTTCGGACCTAATGGTGGCGATGAGTATGTACAAATACTAACTGATGCACAAGATTGGAGATTTGGTGATTTCCCTCATTGGTGTCAAGTTACAAAGGTGGCAGACAACCTGTTGAAGATACATTGTACACCTAATGAGCCTATCAACTTGAATCGAGAAGCCAGTGTAAATGTCACTACTGGTAAGCAAACATTAGGAATTAATGTCAGTCAGGAAGCTAAGCCATTGGTTGCTGTCATACCAAACTTTGGAATTGGTGGGCGTGCAATTTCTTTTGGAATTAGTGCAGGCTACTTATTTCCCAATATTATCAATAGCTCTGGAGGAAATTTTACTGGCAGCGTAGTTAATTACGCATTAGGGGACAATCGTGAAAACGCATCTTATAAATCATCTGGTGGATTTAACATTGGTTTATTTGCAGATATAAGAATATACAAAAATTTCTATTTAAAGCCAGGTGTTGAGTTCACGCATTATAAATATAAGAACTATTTCTCTGGAGATGTGGAAATATTCACATTAGGTGATACCAAGAATTATTATTTTAAAGGAAATGCTCAGAATCAGTATCAAGAGTCATATACTTTCAACGAGATAGAAATACCTGTTATCGCATCGTATCGTATTCCGGTTACAAAAATTAGTCACTTGCAAATCAATATAGGACCAACAATAAGATATGGACTCTCTGCAAAGATGAAAATATCGGGGAATACAGATGCAAACAAAATGGGTAGTTACAAAATCGTGAACAACCAGCGAACAGATATTGTTTATAGTCAAGGTCTTACGACATCATTAAATTACTCAGGAAATGGTGAATTAAATCTATATAAATCACATATGAAATATAGCGAAACCTACTCAGATGAGTTTTTGACCAATGGAGTTATACCAAAAGACTGTGATTTGGAAGATTCTCCTCTAAAAAAGCTGAATTTCGGTGCAAGGTTGGGTGTTTCTTATGAATATGCAGGAATTTCATTTGGCATGGAATACAACATTATGCTTTCTAATGCAGCTAACGAAAAGTATTGGAATAGTGAGCGTTGGAGAATATTCGATAAAGGGGCCGATGTCTTGATGTCAGGATACAAACAGCGTAACAATTACTTCTCGGTAAAGATAGGTTACACATTTAGATATTAAACATCACTAACTAATAAAAAACAAGAAATGAAAAAGATTCTATTTTTAACAATGGTATTGAGTACATTGTTCTTCATCTCGTGCAGTAACAATGATGATGAACCAATTCAAAACAACAAACAATGGACAGCACAACCTGTTCTGAAACTTTTGTCTTCAACATGGATTTATGATAAACCATCGGAGCAAAGCTGGGAAAAAACAGAATTTAGAGAGAGTGGTATTTTTTATACCTCTTACTATGATAATTCTATTTATCAGATTTCTGAGGAACTGAACGGAAAGTATTCTTTAGATAAGAATGGAAACATAACAGGACAGTATAAGTTGAGTTCAGGGACATTGATGAACTTGGATTGGAGTATAACGTCTATATCAAATCTAAGTCTTTCTGTGAAAAACAATACATCAGGTCTTGAATTCACTTATGGAAAACTTTTGCTTGAAGTAAATATTAAGAGTGGAGAGACTATGAAGCCAAATTATGAAGAACTAATTCCTGATACAATCACAACATATAAGAACATCAATAATGGTGAGATGGCACATCCTCATATTGTAGAATTTTCATCACACAATAGTAAGATTGCTGAAGTTGATTCTAAAACAGGAGAAATTAAAGCGATGTCTGGTGGTCGCACATACATTGACGTTATAACAACCGAAGGAACTGCTGTATTAGAAGTCAATGTAGCAGGAATTTTACCATATGATTACTGCGAGTTTCTTGGCAAAACGCGAGAGGAAATATATGAGCAATTTGGAAAATCTCCATACTCAGATACAGATAAGCAAATTATGTATTTATTAAGCGATGGAGATTTTGGGTATCTTGTTTTTAATTTTGATACATGGACCAATTCCGTCAAAGCTGTTTCTGTTGTAGCAAAAGAATCTCCATCATTTACAAATGCAGAGATGAAAGAATATCTTAATTCCGCATATTATGTTTACGAGAAAGGTACAACAGAAAAACAATATGCTTATATCAATGCAGATACCTATGCCAAAGCAACAGCAGGAATCATTTGGTATCCAGATTCACGTCAGTTGGTTGTTGTTACCATAAATCATGACCTTTTCACTGATTATAGTCCACTTTTAGGAAAAACAAAAGACGAGATTCTTTCTTTAATGCATGGAACTCCGTATAAAAATACCGATGCATACATTACTTATGGTCTTGATGATAAATATTTAGGAATGGTTGCTTTCTATTACACGTGGGATTTCACGAATTATTCCCAGACCTCATTGCTAATTATTGCATCGGTTAAAGATACTGAGAAACAGGACGAAATAACAAAATATCTTAATAATAAATATCTATTTATGGAAAATGCAAGTAGTGATACAAATAGGATATACTTGACATCAGACGGTAAACTTGCAATAGAATACAACTTGGAATATAACCAAATTTGGTACTATAAGAATGAAGCACCAACAAGTGCAAAGATTACTAAGTTTAAATTGTCAAAAATGAAATAGGTATTAAGGGAGAGACACCTCCTTGAACGGATAAGGAGGTGTTTCTCGTCGATACTCATGTATATTTATGATGGATATTACGGCTTTTACAAAATCAAATAAACTTTTCGATGGACACTACCAATTATTACGTCCATTAAGTACCGATGGCGGTACTGCTGATGTATGGTTGGCAATAGACGTAAACACAGTAGATGTATCTGTTGACGAGGACGAAAAATTGATAGACCAAGACACTGGAATGCTTGTGGCGATAAAGATTTATCGTCCAAAGAACGCCTTGGATATTGATGGTGAACAACGATTTCGAGACGAATATAAAATAGTCTATGAGTGTCGCCATGAAAATCTACTTCAGCCAACAAATTTCTCTATATATGAGGGAATTCCATATTTGGTTTTACCTTACTGTAAATATGGATCGTCAGAGCAGCTTATTGGCAAAAAACTCTCTTTAGATGATATTTGGAAATTCATCTTTGATGTTTCATCAGGATTAAACAGATTGCATACAAATGAGCCAAGCATCATCCATCAAGACATAAAACCAGCGAATATCCTTATAGATAATTCGAAGGATTACGCCATCACGGATTTTGGTATCAGTTCAAAACACGACGGTACTCACAACTACTATTATGACGACGGTAATAGCGGAACGATGGCTTACATGGCTCCTGAAAGATTTCAAGAGGGTGCAGAGCCAATGTGCCAAAGCGATATATGGGCATTCGGTGCAACATTATATGAAATTCTTACTGGCAATGTCCCATTTGGAGAAGAAGGAGGCAGGTTTCAAATGGAAAATCATGCTCTACCTCCACAGAACAATAACATACCATCGGATATCCAACGTTTGATAACCGATTGTTTATCACTTGAACCAGAAAATCGTCCTTCTGCTAATTCCATAAAAGAAGCAGCATTAGCAAAACATTACCCCATAAAATCAAAACGTAAACTCATTTGGTTTTTAGGAGGCATTGGAGTTTTTATAATTTGCATGCTGTTTTTTATACTTCCCTCAAAGCCAACAGAAACACCTCAAATACCTGTAGAAAAAGTGTATGATGATGCTTTAGCATATATGAAAAGTGATAATGCTACTATTGTAAAACGTGGCATATCATTGATGGATAGTTTAAGTAATCAGCGATATATACCAGCAATTTACCAAATGGCATACACTTATGGATGGTACATTGAGGATGAATCGCTAAAAAGAAAGAAAGTGTTGGGCATAGAAGTCTTTAACAACGAGAAAGACGGCTTATACTTACCAAAGATTGACAGATATAGCAATGAAGCATTAGCTTTGTTCTCTAAAATATTAGAATTGAATGATTCAACTTTTGCAGAAATAAATGCACAAGCGGCATATAGACTTGCTTGCTATTATGTAAATCCTAATCAAATAATCAAGCCTAACATGGCTAAAGGGAAAAAATATTTGGAACAATCAAAAAAATGGGCTGAGCAGTCAAATGACACTACCCTTCTTTTCAAGATAAAACAATCACTCGAGACTTTTAAATAATAAATCCAGAAATATGAAAAGATTATTACTTTTTTTTATGCTTTTTTGTGGCTATATCAGCTCAGATGCACAAATAGCAAAATGGTTAATACCTCCTTTATATGATAAAATCTCATTGGTCAGCGGAATTGATGCGATAATGACAGATTCTGCCGACATAAAAACTGTGTGGACATTTTCAGGTAAGAGACTTATAACTTCAAAAGACGATTTATTTCCTTTTAAGGAAGGATTGTCACTGGCTTTAAAACGTGGTACAGCTTCTATCACCACTATATATAAAGAAAATGGAGAGTCTGTAAATGTCAGTGGATGCAGTGTTGCTTATGCCTTCCCATATTACTCTAATGGGAAACTTCTTGTCTTGCAGGGGGATGATTATAAGTATATAGACTCAAATGGAGTAATCCTGTCTGGAAGTTATGCAAGTGCTTATCCTTATTATAATGGCTATGCAGCTTGTGACACATACTTGAATATGGAAAAGAAAAAGGATATTGTGCATTTGCTTATAGACAACAATGGAAAACCTTGTAAATTTTCTTTCCAAGGGAAAGAATTTGATACAGATGACATACAATTTGTTTCGTCTGTTAACGACGAGGATATTGCCATAACTGTAATAAAACAGAGAGTTTATTTCTATAATACCAAAGAAAAGAAGTTGACTCCAGTCATGATAAAAGATGTACAATCTCCTAACCTTAAAGAACAGGCTAAGATAACATCCGATATTAGTCAATGCTTTTTGCAGAATGTAGACTCCACATATACTTTAACTGCAAAATGTGGAAAAAGCGATGTCGTGTCTATCGTATTTGACATAATGAAACGCCCTCAGTACATTAAGAGAAATGATGTGGAACACTACTATAAGAATATAAAGGAAGAAACAAAATTACGAAATTCGGAATTGAAAATATCCAAGGAAGGTGGTTTGATAGGTCTATATTGGAATAATGGAAAAGAAATTCTACCACCACAATTTGAAGAGGTCATTTCTTGCTTTGACAACAAGGTATTAGTAAAGATAAAAGGAAAGGTGGGAATGTTGGAAATTCTAAAGGATGAGACTTTTAAATTGAAAATGAACAAAGGCGATGATATAGCCTTCAGACATCAAAAATTTGAAACTAATATTCGTGCTGACTTCCCAACATTCCTA
Organism: uncultured Prevotella sp.; assembly: GCA_900557255.1. The sequence continues at coordinate 11,246 of USSA01000002.1, read as the reverse complement.
AATGCAAATAAGGTAAATATAGAAATCAATAATCAAACAGGATGTGATATTGATAAGACATCTAAGGAAAGTAAGAATACAGAAAGTGGAAATTATGTTCAATACAACTGTGTTCTTAACATTCCGGCAGATTTGCCTGATGAACTAACAACGATAGAATATCCTGTTACGATATTATATGAAGGGATAAAATCTTCCACAATACCATTCAAAGTAAACGCATGGCATTATAAGTATTTTGTTGTGGATATAGATGATTCACAAACAGCGTTGGAGAATGGAGCGGTTTCTTTTGTTTTCAATATTAATGCAGAAAGAATAGCAAGTGACGGTGTATATCCAACGACGGTGAACATACTTACAGATTCGCTTACTTATGAGTATGAAAAAATGTCAGAGGTTCGCCATAAATGCAAGGTTCATTCATTAAGGGAAGGTGTCAACAATATTGTTGTTCAAATTTTGGAACAAGGATGTCCACCAGCATCTTTCCCATTTGAAGTTGAATATCATAAACCTGTTGCAAGAAGTAAAAACAAGCCAGCAGAAAAGGAGAAAGTTACTATCAAGAAAAAGGAAAGAACTCCGAAACGTGTCATTGAAAGCGAAAGCAGACCACGAGTCATTATGTAATAAAGTTGCTATGAAGATAAATGTTAGTTCTGTATGCGATATAGGTATAGAGCGTACAAACAATGAAGATGCTGTGGGTTTTTGCTTTGATTTGAAAAATCATTTGTGGAATCAAAGTTCCACAAATGATTATATTCCACTACCTACCGAAGGAGCTGTATTCGTAGTTGCAGATGGTATGGGAGGTGCCAATGCCGGTGAAATAGCATCAAATTTGGCAATACAAAGTATTAAAGATTCACTTGGAAAAGATGGATACATAATGCAAAATATGACAAAAGAGAGCATATACTCTTTTCTAAAAAAAAGCATTGTGAAAGCAAATCAAGCTATACTTGAATATGTTACCCATTCGCCTGATTCTATAGGTCTTGGAACGACAATAGTGCTGGCATGGATATTAAATGGATATGTATATATAGCGTGGTGTGGTGATAGCAGATGTTATTGTTTTAATCCTAATAGTGGACTTCGATTGCTAACCAAGGATCATTCTTTGGTGCAAGAGTTGATTGACAAAGGTGAGATTAAATGTGAAGAAGCATTTAACCATCCCGACAATAATATTATAACCAGATGCTTGGGAGATGTTGATGCAGATCCAGAGCCTGAGATTCTCACTTATAAGATTTGCGAGGGGGATATTTTCTTGCTCTGTTCTGACGGTTTGTGTGGGTATTGTAAAGACTCCTTGATTGAGAAAACGATGTATAGAAACTATAAGAATATGGAACTGTGCCAAAAAGCATTATTGAAAAATGCACTTGATACAGGTGGACAAGATAATATTAGTATTGTATTGTGTGCAACACTACCTTTGAATAGTACAAAATGTAGGGTTGGGTTAAAAGGGAAAATCAAAAAGTTTTTAGCAAAACTATAAAACATTCAATTGACACATTTTATGAAGGATGGCAAGAGTTTAATGCTTGCCATCCTTTTTGCGTTTTGGCACGGACTTGTCTGAACAGCGACATGAGGTAATATGCCATTACAATATAATTCCCACAAGCCTCTGTTGCCAAGGGTTTTTGTGACAAAATCATCTGAAAATATCACTCCAATGGTACCGTTGTAGCGGTCGGATGGTACCGATACCAAATATCCGCTACACACGCTGTCAAAGGGTGCTATGGTGAGTGTGCTACAAGATCCCCTGAGTTAGCGTGATTTTCCTCCTCCTACTCGATTTGAGTTCCATAATCTACACTTTGTTAGTTTTTGACTTTGTTGTCAATGATTATTATTCAACAATAACTATTTTTTCTAACAATATGCTATTTGCACCAAGAAAATACATAAAAGTTGTTATAATATATATAAATATTCGTCTTTGATACTTCCTGCCATTATCTTTGCCGATTAAAATGTTAGTGTAAAGCAATAATGAAGTAATAGAAACGTAAAAAGTAAACAACATGGAACGCAAAGAACAGACCGGGCATATCTGTAGATGGATGGCTTTAGGCATCATGACTGCCATCGTCATCGTAGGATGTACCATTGTAATCGGCCTATTTGAATGGCGCGACAGAAAGGAGATTGAGTGTAGAAATGCAGAACTGCATCAGTGGCGAAAGAATGTGCATGACTTAAACTTGCACATAACGGAATTGTCACTGTTTGGTGAAATGGTTGCGGATTGGGACTCAACAGATGTAAATGAGTATCATTCGCTTCGATTGGAAGTGGACAGTATGCTTCAAGGCATCGCAGGTATTTGTCCGAAAGAAGATTCTGATACAATCTGCCGTCTTCTTGCAGAAAAGAAACAGCTCCTTCTGGATATAAAGGATGCCATGCAGGAATTGAATGACACTCAAGAAAAGCTGACCGCAGAAGTTCCAAAAATTGTAGAGCAGAATAAGACTGAAAGCAAAAGGCTTTCAGCTATGCCACAGCAGGCAAAGCCAAAGAAGCGAGGTTTCTTCAGCAGATTGTTCGGCAAGAAAGAAAATGGAGTAACAACAGGCAACCGTTTAACCCAAACTGAAAAGATGCTCACCAACCTAAACCAAACGGTTGTTGCTAAACATCACCAGCAAAGCCGTAAGGTAGTGGAGATATTGGATAGTCTTGGAAACAGAAATGAAGGTATCAATAAGCAGTTGCAAAGAGTTATCAGCATAGCTGATGAGAATGTGGATAAAGGCATAAAAGTTCGTGAGCGACAAATCGCAGACTTGGAAGGCAATTATACCTATTATTATATAGGGATGATAGGATTGTTGATATTGGTATTTTTTGTATTATTCCTATTGGTGTGGCGATTCGCATTCAAGACACGTAAGAGCAAGGAAGAAACAAGAAAGGTGATGCTGACAGTAACGCATGAGATGCGCAGTCCTTTGTCTGCCATCAAGGATTATGCTCGCAAGATTAGCGGACTTGATGATGCTACGGATGAAAGCAAACGATATGCGGACTTGATTGTTGACACATCGAAAGGCTTGACTTCTATGATAGACAGTTTCTTGGTTTACTCCAAATTAGCGAATGGAAAGGCGACCGTCAAGGAACGCCCTTTCCGTATGATGGACATTGCCGAGCAATTAAAGATGGAGTATGAGCCCTTTGCTGCGAAGAAACAACTGGAATTGAGCGTCAACAATAAGGCAGATGGTGTTGTCAATGGAGACAAGGAAAAGGTGCTTACAATAGGACGCAATCTGCTTTCCAATGCCATCAAATATACGGGAAAGGGTGAGATAGTATTGTCCACAACCTATAAGAATGGTGTATTCATGCTAATGGTTAAGGATACAGGAACAGGATTGGACGACAAGCAACAAAAACAAATCTTCAAGGAATTTGCAAGATTGGGAAATGCGGTCACCCAACCGGGATTTGGCTTGGGGCTTTCCATTGTCAAGAACCTCGTTTCACTTATGAAAGGGAAAATCGATGTGTCCAGTCACCAAGGACTGGGAAGTATTTTTACCATTAGTCTTCCTATGGCTGCAGCCGAAAAGCAGAATGTGGAACCAATCCAGTATAGAACGAAACGTCAAGATTCGTTTACTGTCATTGCCATTGATGATAGCCATGTGCAACTGAGTACCATCCGTGAGGCGTTTGCATCAAACGGCATCGTATGTGACACTTGTAATAATGCCACGGATTTATTGGATATGATGCGCAAAAAATCTTATGATCTGCTGATAACGGATTTGAAGATGGCTGAAGTGAACGGTATCGAGATTCTGGAAATGATGCGTATGGTGAACGTGCGTAACTCCAAGACCATTCCTGTTGTCGTTATGACAGCAGCACCAAATGTGAGTGAGCAAGAACTGCTTGATGCGGGATTTGTCGCTTGCCTGTTCAAGCCGATGTCTGACAAGGATTTAATAAACACTGCAAGAAAGTGTGTAAACGGTAAGATAGCAGAAAAACAAATAGACTTCTCTATGTTGCTGACCTACGGTAATGAAAAAGAAACTTTGGAGAATTTCGTAAAGGAAATGACTGATACATTGGGCAGTATCCGTAATGCAGCCCAAGAGGAGAACCGCAAGAAAATGTCCGATGCCATTCACCACGCAAGAAGCTCGTGGATGATGGTACAATCTGACGAGTCTTTGAACCATCTCTTTGACCTGATTGAAGATTCTACATCATCAGACGACGTTATCAACCAAGCGGTTGAGGATGTTTTCGCACATGGTGAGGCAATCATCAAAGCCGCACAAAAGAAAATTGAGGAGGTAACAGCATGAAGAAAGTAATAATCATTGAAGACAGCCCGACATTTTGCAATATGTTGGGCAAGAAGTTGGAGGCGAAGGGCTGGAAAACAATCTTATGCTACAATTACAGAGATGGTCTGAAAGCTGTGAAGGAATCCTCTGAATGGGATGTTGTCATTTCGGATATGCGCTTGGGGAATGATAACGGTATCGACCTGTTGGAATGGATGCGTGGCAATGGTTATCAGAATCCATTTATCATCATGACATCTTACGATGAAAGCATGAGTGCCGTGAGGACTATGAAATTGGGAGCGGAAGACTATATACCGAAGAAATTATTGCTTGATGTAGTTTATGAACGTTTGGAAGAAATCATAGACAAGCAGAAACGACTCGTCGAGTTGAATAACAAGATTGTTTACCGCAAAAGTGAGAAGTTTCGCCGTATATACAAAATGGCAGAATTGTTTGCTAAAAGCGACATGGCTGTTATGATATTGGGCGACAATGGTACTGGCAAAGAACATATAGCGGAAAAGATACATCTGCAAAGCAAAAGAGCCGACAAGCCTTTTGAAGTAGTAGATTGCGGTACGCTTTCTGCGGAACTTGCCGTTTCTGCTCTCTTCGGACATGAGAAAGGAGCATTCACAAGTGCAGACGCAGCAAGAAAAGGTTACTTTGAATTGGCTGCTGGAGGTACGCTGTTCTTGGACGAGATAGGCAATCTGCCGAAAGACGTACAGGCGATGCTGCTGCGTGTGTTGCAATCCAAGAGCTACCGACCATTGGGAGCTACAAAAGATAAAGTGGCTGATGTGCGCATTATTGCCGCCACCAATGAAAACCTGCAAGAGGCAGTTCGGGAAGGACGATTCAGAAGCGACCTGTATTATCGACTTCACGAAGCGGTTATTGAGATTCCACGGTTGCGGGATTGCAAGGAAGATATTATGCCATTAGCTAACTTCTTCCTGAAACTATATGATAGGCATACGGACAAAGAAATAAAATGTATCAGTAAGGAAGCGCAAAGGGCACTTGTAAGCCATACATGGCCAGGCAATGTGCGTGAGTTGAAATCCTGTATCATGCGAGCTATGCTGTTATGCGAGAATGAGATAATAGATGTCGAGGACTTGCAGTTGTCACAATCGGCATTGACAGAAGAGGCTTTGGACTTTGATGAACAAGAACGCAAGATCAATCGAGAGCGTATCTTGTGGGCTTTGAAGCAATGCAATGGCATCAAGCGTGATGCGGCAAAAATGTTGGAAATGAGCCATACTACATTCTATGCCCGTATGAAAGAGTATGGTATTCCTACTAACAAGTTGTAACGGTATAAGAACCGTGTAAGGAAGATTGGACAAGTGTCCGGTTTTCCTTACACTATTTCTGCTTGCAATTCCCTTGTGAAAATCTTATTCTCTTGATAAAGTTGCTGATTATCAGGAAATATCATCATCCTATTGTTTAGTCTGTCTTGGAATGGCATAGGTATTGGACTAATAAATGGTGTGCGCACAGAAACATCAAATTAGTACAAACCCATAAAAGAGACAGCAACATGGAATACAACATATTGATAGAGACTGATTTTTTCAACTTGCTGAATGCAGGTCATAAGAACAAAGGTGGTAACGCTTTGGAGAACTCATATCGTGAGTTTATCAAGGTTGTGGTTGATTTATGCAGCACCAACGTGAAGCAAGCGGTCTTTGCACTGTCATACGCAGAAACCGAGCTTGACTTTCATCTGTCAATGCCCCATATAAAGGATTGTTTGGGAACCGTAGGCTTGTATGTGCGCAAAGCAATTGCATTTGTCCGCAGAATGCAAGAGCATGTGGCAGCAACATATCATCTTCATGTGACCACATCCACTTCAGAAGCCTCTCCGCCAGTATCATCAGAATCAAAGCCATTAGTAAAATGGACTGGCAATGCCGTTGACCTTGTAGAAATGGTATATAGCATCTGCGTAATGGGAAGCGTGAATGATGGCGATGTGAAGTTCAAGGACTTGGCGCAAGCCATGTACCAGTTCTTCGGCATCAAAGCCAAGGACTGCTATCGTTTCTACACCGACATCAGAAGACGCAAGAACCATAGCCGTACTTATTTCCTTGACAGAATGCAGGAGAAGTTGAACGACAAGATGCGAAAGGATGATGAATTGGAAAGAATGAGACGATAATCGAGGTGTTTCTTATGTTATTTCTGAAAAAGATTAAAAACTTTTGGTGTTGCCACAAAAATATTGTAGTTTTGTGGCAAAATAAAGAGGAATGGCAACGAATAGCGCTTATAACGAGATAAAAAGGAAAATAACGTCTTCCAAACGGGGAACATTGTTCTTTCCCGATTCATTCGCTCAAATGGCATCATCCGATGCAATAAGGTCAGCCTTGGTGCGTTTGTGCAAAGATGGAGACATAATAAGAGTGGCACAAGGCATCTATTGCTATCCAAAGATTGACACAAAATGGGGAAGCGGAGTTGTACCGCCATCCATTGAAGACATTGCCAATGGCATTGCTAAACGTGATAAAGTTAGAATTGTTCCGACGGGTGCGTATGTGTTGAATGTATTAGGACTGTCAAAACAAGTACCGGCAAATGTGGTGTTCTTTACAGATGGGTCTTCTCGCAAGGTTTCTGTAGGCAAAGGTAACGGAATCCTTTTCAAGCATACATCTGAGATGAGAACATTTGCTTATCGGTCAAAGCTTATGCTGTTGATAGTAATGGCTCTCCGTGAAATCGGTGATGAAAATATAACAGAACTACAGATGAACATCATCAAAGGTCATTTGAAAAATGTCTCAACGGGAGATTTTCAAAAAGACATTTTGCTGGCTCCAGCATGGGTTCGTAAAAAATTGCAACAAGTATGAATTATCAAGATATAGAAAAACTTGCTTCCTTAAAGGAAAGCAACAATTTGGAGTTTAAGGAATCGACAGGTCAATTAGACCGTTCGATGGAGACTCTATGTGCGTTTCTCAACTGTGAAGGTGGTACTATTCTTTATGGTGTAAAGGATAATGGTAAGATTATAGGTCAAGAGGTATCTGACAATACTAAACGCTCTATTGCTGAGGCGGTCAATAGAATTGAGCCTTTTGTAGAGTTGGAAATCTCGTATGTTCCTATTCTTGAGACTGACAAATATGTGATAGCCATTCATGCGGAATGTCAACGATTCATGCGTCCTTTCACTTATAAGGGAAGGGCTTATATGCGCATTGAAAGTACCACAACCTTTATGCCACAGGAACGGTATAACCATCTCTTAATGGAAAGAGGCGGAAAATATGGATGGGAAGCAATGATTAACTCTGATTTGGAGATAAGTGACTTGGATGAGAATGCCATTCTCGGTGCTGTCCGTGAGGGAATACGAAACGGAAGACTTCCAGAAACAACTATTCGCGAGGAGATACCTGTAATCTTGAAAAAGTTCGGCTTGTTCCATGATGGTAAACTGAACAATGCAGCCGCCGTGTTGTTTGGCAAGGATTTGTATGGATACCCACAATGTCTTGTGCGTATGGCTCGTTTCAAAGGAACAACAAAAGAAGAGTTTATAGACAACCAACGTGCGGAAGGTAATATTTACGAATTGCTTGATGCCTCAATGGCATTTTTCTTTAAGCATCTCTCACTGTCTGGTAAGATAAACGGTCTTTATCGTGAGGAAGAGTTGAGCATTCCGTACAAGGCTTTAAGAGAGAGTTGCATCAACTCACTTTGCCATCGCTCGTATCATCAACCAGGTAGTTCTGTAAGCATCGCTATCTACGATGACCGTGTTGAAATACGAAATACGGGAACTTTTCCTGCCGACTTGCCTATAGAACGTCTTATGCAGGAACATGACTCCAAACCACAGAATCCAATTATCGCCAACGTACTCTATAAGAGCAAGATATTGGAGAGTTGGGGACGTGGAATAGGTACAATGGTCGATGAATGCAAACGTGTAGGCTTGCCTGCTCCAGAATTCAATACTGATGGCAATTTTGTGTGGGTCGTATTCAAATACAACAGGAACAGTGTGGTAGTTACCCCACAGTTACCCCACAGTTACCCCACAGTTACCCCACAGTTAATGAAAGTAATTACTGTAATAAGAGATAACATGATGTCTGCCAAGGAGATAATGGAATGTATAAAGTTGAAAGACAAGACTTATTTCCTTGATAAATATCTATATCCTGCAATGGAAGAAGGCTATGTTGAACAACTATATCCTGAAAATCCGAAACATCCAAAACAGAAATATATGCTTACAGAAAAAGGCAAGGCATTATTAAAATAGAAAGACGACAAAGGCAGTGAAGATTTGTTCCACTGCCTTTGTCGTTTCTATTTCTGTATCAAGTGCTTCAAATTCTCGTCAGCAGCGATGCGCTCCAGTTCGTCCTTGACAATCTGCTTGACATCCTCCTTTATCTGATTGTAGTTGTCTTGAATAGCTTGCTTCATGCAGTCATTGCCATTGGCATCCTTGAAGTCGTTGATGATAGGGATTGGCTGATAATGGCTTTCCTCCCGCTTTACTTTGTCGGTGTCAACGACAATCTCGGCATGGAAGATCTTCTGCTCGATACGCTCGTTGAAGTTGTCGGAAACAGAGCCGACAAACATTCCTTGGGTGAGTCCGCTAATCTTGCTCGGCGGAATGAGACTATCCATCTGGGTATTGATGGATGTAGAGACATCCTGACGATTGATGGAAATAGACTGGCGCTTTTGGAGCACCTTGCCGAAACGCTCGGATAAAGTTTTGGCGGTCTCGCCAACAACCTGTCCGCTGAAGATATTACCAACGGTATTGATAACCACCTTTGCCTCCTTGTCTCCATAATCGCGGACCAACTGCGAGAAGTCCTGAAAGCCCAAGCAGACGGCAACCTTGTTGCTTCTTGCCGTAGCAATCAGATTATCCAAGCCTTTGAAATAGATGGTCGGCAACTCGTCAATGATAACGGATGATTTGAGTTGTCCCTTCTTGTTGATGAGTTTCACGATGCGGCTGTTGTACAAGCCGAGTGCAGCACCATAAATGTTCTGACGGTCGGGATTATTGCCGACACAGAGAATCTTCGGTTCTTCGGGATTGTTGATGTCGAGTGTAAACTCGCTTGCGGACATAACCCAGTAGAGTTGTGGTGAGATCATTCTTGAAAGTGGAATCTTTGCGCTTGCAATCTGACCCGCCAACTGCTCCATCGCTCCACCTTGCCATGCATCCATGAATGGAGAAAGATAGTTCTCCAGTTCGGGATAGCTCGTCAGTATCGGAAAGACATCCTCGTATCTGCGGTTGAGCAATTCGATGGCATGGGGAAAGGTACAAAACTTTCCGTTCTTGTAGATTCTTAGGTACCAGATGATGGCAGCAAAGAGGATTATCGGACTCTCCACAAAGAAGTCGCCCTGCTTCTGCACCCAAGTCTTATTGAGGTTGAGCATTATTGTATATGCACTTTCGTAAGCATCGGAAATGTCACTCATAAAATCCGGGTGAATAGGATTGCAGCGATGACTTCTGCGAGGATCATCAAAGTTGATGACATAGAACTGGGGCTTGACCTTATATCCATTCTGATGGTTCATCATGTGGTTGTAGGCAATCGTCGAAAGGTCGGAAAACTTGAAATCATAGATATACATTGAATACCCCTTCTCTATCTGCTGTTTGATGTAGTTGTTCACTACAGCAAAGGACTTACCACTACCCGGTGTACCTAACACGATGGTCGCTCGGAACGGATTGACCACGTTGATCCATCCTCTCTGCCATTTCTTCTTGTAATAGAATCGTGTTGGCAGATTGACGGAATACTCGTTCTCCATGAGTTTGGTCTCCTGCATGAAACTCTCGTTCTCATTATTGAACACATCCTCCATGAGGTTGTGCTTCAAGAGTCGGCTCATCCACAGTCCACCCATCAATAGGCAGATATAACCCGCTGTCATTGTAAAGATGTATAGCGTGGCATTGCCCAAATGAGATATAGGCAACAATAATATCCACCAGTTGAGGAAGAACAGACAGGAGCCAACGACAAGAACCGTCCAAATCTTGTTCCAACTCATCTTTTCTGCTTTCACGCCCTTGGTTCCCAAGCATGAGAGAGCCAAGAGTAAGAGCGAGAACAATTTTGTATAGAGAATGGAATGAAATAAACCGCCTGTACGGTTGAAGTTGATAAGGATTCTGTCAACAACTCCGATTGTCACTCCCCATATGTGCATTGCCTCGTAGCAATACCAATATACATTCATAATTGCGAGTATGATACTCACAGCACGGAGAAAATCCATAATTTTCCCAAATGCTCTCAAATCGTCTTCTTGTGCCATTGTTTTTCAGTTTTGAAGTTATACCTTGATAATACGATTAAAGGTTTCTCCCTTTTCGCTTCTTTTTCTTTCTGCGTAACTCTCTATCGAATGCTGCTTCCTGTGCCTCGTTGGAAGAACCATTCCCTGCCATAAGTCCAAGACCGCTGCCGTACTCATCGAACAAGCCAGAACCATGATATTCCTGTTCCGGCATTGTGCCATCTTCCTTCGGGATGGTAAGCAGTATCGGTTGCTCATTCTCGTAAGGCAAGGTGAAGTGCTCCTGCAGGGCATTGGCAGAAAGATTCGTTCCAAGCCTTGAACCATTGAAAACGCTTTGGGTGCGGTGGTCAATGAATGTTGCTCCGTAGATACGGCCGTCAGCTGTATGGCGGAAAACAACATCAATGCCCTTTGCTTTCAGAAGTTCTATGAACTTATCCTTATGGTACGTCTGCTTCAAGACTGCTTCTACGCTATGTTTGGTAATCTCGGAGAGTTTCTTGTCCTCCTTGAACTTCTTGGCAGAATAAGCGAACCGTTTTTCTATTGCCTCCACAC
>USSA01000001.1 GCA_900557255.1 uncultured Prevotella sp. | reverse complement strand
ACCAAGCCTTCCATTTCCCTGGCGGTCATACGCCTACTGAGCAGGAGGTGAAGACATGGTACGCTCCCCTTGCCCAGAAAATGCTGATGGATTTTTCAGCAAACATTTAATCGTTTCACGGAAATAGACAAATAATTATGGAGACATTTAATAACGTAATAAACAGTGACCAGCTTGTTCTGGTCGATTTCTTTGCTACATGGTGCCAACCTTGCAAGGCGATGCACCCCATTCTGGAGCAGGTAAAGAGTGTATTGGGCGACCGCATCCGAATCATCAAGGTGGATGTGGACAAGTACGGCGTAACAGCAAGCCAATACCGCATCCAATCCGTGCCTACGCTGATGCTCTTCCGAAACGGAGAAGTATTGTGGCGCACAAGCGGTGTGGTAGATAAAGCCGAACTGCTGGCTACGCTTGATCCATTCTTGATATAAAAGATGAAAAGAATAATCTTATGCGCATAATAGGAAACTTACTTTGGTGGCTCTTCGGAGGTCTCGAAGCTGCCATCGGTTATTTCACCGGAAGTCTGGCTCTTGCATGTACTATCATCGGCATTCCGTTTGCAATACAGACATTCAAGATTGGTCTGCTCTGCCTATGGCCTTTTGGCTCTACGGTAAGAGAATCGAATAGTCCTACAGGTTGCATTCGCATCCCGTTGAATTTACTCTGGCTGATTTTCGGAGGATTGTGGGCTTGCCTCATGCATCTGTTCTTCGGCTTTCTCTTATGTATAACCATTATCGGCATTCCTTGGGGAAAACAGCATTTCAAGATGGCTGGGCTTTCGCTCGCACCATTCGGAAAGGATGTGGAGTTGGGATTTTAAAGTGAAACAGATTGCGCAGATGGTGTATTTGTACATAAAAATAATAACAATATAAAGAACGAAGCATATGAAAAGTTTTGCACCAAAGCCGTGGTTTGCACCACAGCCAGTGCTGATTATCGGCACATATAATAAGGATGGAGTTGCCAACGCAATGAACGCTGCCTGGGCTGGACAGTGGGACATGAAGGAAATTATGATCTCGATGGGAAATCACGTCACCACAGACAACCTGAAGCTTGGCGGCGAGTTTACCGTTGCCTTCGCTACCAAGAAAACCATGGTGGCTTCTGATTTCGTGGGCATTGTTTCTGCCAAGAACGACCCGAAGAAGATGGAAAAGACGGGATGGAACATCGAGAAGGGACTATGGTCAACGCTCCTGTGTTCACCGATTTCCCGATGACCCTGGAGTGCCGCATCAAGGAGAAGTATGACGAAAGCGAAACCGGCTATTATCTCGTTGCCGAAATCGTCAATATTCTTGTGGATGAAAAGTATCTGGCAGAAGACGGAAATCCAGACATGGAGAAGATGGAACTGATTGTCTTCGACCCTATTCATCATGGCTACATCCAACTGGGCGAGAAAGTCGGAAACGCTTTCTCCGACGGCAAGGCTTTGAAATAATCAACGTAATTTTAACGACTCAGAAACAATGAATCCAATAGCAATACGCCTGCTTTCGCAGCAGCTCATCTGCCCTCAATTTGATACTCCCCAAAAGGTGGTGTCTCATTTTGGAGCCATGCAAGCCCAGGATTACCGGATGGTAAGATGGGCTGTGATGATGCGTACTCGCAAACCTTCTTCCTTCGCATTCAAGAATGCATTCGATGAGGGTGAGATAGTACGTCTTCACCTGCTGCGTGGCACTTGGCAGCTGGTTGCAAATGAAGACTATTGGTGGATGCTGGACCTGATTTCACCTAAGGCAACTTCTGTTGTAAAAAGATGGATGAAGAGTAATAAAATCAGCATCGATGATTCTGAGCTCAATCTGATTCACGACATATTTGTTCAAAAAACCGATGAGATGCAGTCTGTGACAAGCAAAGACCTGAACGAGGCTTTGCTCGAAAGAGGCATCGTTATGGACAGTCATCGCCTATCCTACCACATTCGTTTTAACGAATTGAACGGTACTTTCTGCAGCGGTAATCTTCTTCCCACAAAGGCAACATACAGTCTCACAGAGAAGAAGGTTCCCCGAACAGCCAGGCTGGAACGTGATGAAATGCTGATGCTTCTGGCAAGAAAATATTTTCAGAGCCATTCGCCAGCCACATTCGAAGATTATGTCTGGTGGTCAGGACTGAGCACTTCTGATTGCCAACGAGGTATTGAGTTGCTTGGTTCAGAACTGAGGGTTGAAAAATGGAAAGACTATCGATTCTATCTGCACGAATCATGTCGCACACGTGGATTCAGAAGTGGAAAGTCTCATCTGATAGCTCCTTTTGATGAATATCTGATTGGTTATAAAAGCCGGGAATTAGTGATTCATCCGCATCAAATGCCGTCTGCATACACTAATAATGGCATTTTCTTTCCTGTTATCGCCCATGATGGCAGAATTTGCGGCAACTGGAATCCTTGGGAGAAAAATCTCAACATCAGTTACTTTGATTCGATAGAAAAAGATTTGTCATTTGAGAAGCAATGGAAAATATTTAATGGAACGATAAAGAAGAAATAAATGACTATTGATACAACAAACCTCTGCTCGCATCTTCAAAAGAAGTTGTTTGAACCTGAGGGAGTATATTATCCTATCTGGCAAGCCATGCAGAATGATGAGGAGTTGACAGCCGTGGTTCGCTCACGACAGCTTCACATCTATCGCAATAGCAAGAAGATTCTCATTCTCGCTGGCAAGGCTCAGCCGAAGATTATCAGAGAGGACAAACTGAATGAATTGATAATAACATAAAAAGGCGATGATTATGAAAACAGAATCAGAGAAGTGTTTGGCAGGTATGCTTTATAACTGCCATTCACCCGAATTTATAGAACGTAAATCCTTGGCTACAGAATGGATGCAGCGTTACAACTCTCTGCCATACACTGACCGAAGCAAGCGATATGAAATGCTTAAAGAGTTGTTTGGCAGTATTGGAAATAATGTAAGCGTAGGGGATGGTATTATTATAGGATTTGGTGACAATATATTTATTGGCAACAATGTAAGCATCAATTATCGCTGTATGCTGATAGACTGCAATAAGATAACCATAGGCGATAACGTGCTTATAGCTCCAGGAGTACAGATAAATACAGCTTCTCATCCTGTTGACCTGAATGAGCGTCTCACCAAGGATTGGGATCCTGATTCTGGAGAATACCGTTGGCGCACATATGCCTTGCCAATTACCATAGGAAATGGTTGTTGGATTGGTGCTAATGCAACTATTCTTGGAGGTGTAACTATTGGAGATGGAGCTGTAGTAGCCGCAGGAGCCGTAGTAACCCAAAATGTTGAAGCAAATACTCTAGTTGGAGGTGTACCATGCAAGGTTATTCGCAGCTTAATATAGCTAGTACAAAGGACAAAAATAAATGAACATGAATTTTCCAGAAATATACTCAGCAACAGGCATGATGGAGCTGATTCAGAAGATCGGCTTCCTCCCTCTCCTTGATAGTGGCATTGAAGGCTTCTCTGCCGAAGACATCGTGGCAGAGGATTGCGGTTATGTTAGGCTTCCAGAAGGTGGTTGGGATTGGCCATTGTGGAAATGGAAAGGCGAAATTGTGCAGGAAATGCCGTGTATGTACGGAAAGTTCTTTAACAAGAAAGCAGGATTCATCAGCCAGGAATGGTGGCCTGACTTCTGCAACTACAGAAGAAGCAAATACCCCCGTCCGGATGAAGAATCGATAGAAGGAGCCATTCTCAGTACGCTTCAATCATCGGGCAGTCTCATCACGAGAGAACTTCGGGCAGCCTGCGGTTTCACGGGCAAGGGAATGAGAAGCAAGTTTGACGGTTATCTCACCCGACTGGAAATGGCGACTTACATCGTGACCGAGGATTTCATCTACCCTCGCGACAAACACAATCATGAATATGGTTGGGGTTGGTCGCTGCTCAATACTCCCGAAGATCTCTATGGCAGGGAGGCTTGCCAATGCAACCGAACTCCCCTAGAATCTTATCAGAGGATTTTCGAACATCTGAAAGAAATCCTGCCTGATGCTTCGGATAAACAAATTATCAAATTAATAGGATAAAAATGACTTCACTTCAAGAAAGACTGTTCGCCATGCAGGATAAGCAGTATGCTGCTTTCCAGGCTAAACTGACACCGGGAGTGCCTGTGGAGAGTTTCATAGGCATTCGTGTGCCTGTGCTCCGCAAGTTCGCAAAAGAATTTACAAAGGAGGCGGAATGCAAAGATTTCCTTCATCAGCTTCCTCACGAATACTACGATGAGAACATGCTTCACGGACTCCTCATTTCCGAGGTAAAGGACTACGAAGAATGCATTCGTCTAACAGACAGTTTCCTGCCATTCGTGGACAACTGGGCAGTTTGCGACATCATGTCTCCGAAGGTATTTGCCAAACACAAGAAGGAACTGTTGGCAAAGATCAAGACTTGGAGCAAATCGTCACACGTTTATACCTGTCGCTTTGGAATAGAGACACTTATGTCTCATTATCTGGACAAAGACTTCAATGCTGAATATCTTGAAATTCCTGCATCAGTAAGGAGCGAAGAGTATTACGTAAAGATGATGGTTGCCTGGTTCTTTGCCACCGCCCTTGCCAAGCAATGGGACCAGGCGATTCCCTACATCGAGCAAAACCGTCTTGCTCCCTGGACGCACAACAAGACCATCCAGAAGGCCATCGAGAGCTACAGAATCACGCCCGAGCAGAAGGAATATCTGCGGACATTTAAGATAAAATAATTATGACACAAGATACTTCTACATATATAAATTTTTAATTTTTAGCTTATGAAAAGAATTTTTCGAAAATTGATGATTGCCATTTGCTGCATGGTTTCATGCAATATGGTGGCGAATGCGGGCAACGACAAGCCTATCGCCGTTAATGCACTCCCGGTAAAGGCTCAAGCCTTACTCAGCAACCATTTCAACAATCAGAAGGTGATGCTTGCAACGATTGAATCAGGAGTTGTCAGCAGAAGCTATGATGTGGTTCTGCAGAATGGCACGAAGCTGGAGTTCGACAAAAAAGGAAATCTTAAAGAGATAGACTGCAAGCTGGGAATCGTGCCAGCTCTGTTGATTCCGCAAGCCATCAAGAACTACTTGAAGGATAATTATGCAGGACAATCGGTGAAAAAGATTGAAATGAACAAGAATGAATACGAGGTGGAACTGACAAACGGATTGGATTTGACCTTCAACAAGCATTTCCAATTAATAGATATTGACTGATCTGCATTTTGTAAATAGATCTTCCTGCATAGGGTGAAAACAACAGATAAATTATATGATTGTTTTAAGTAAAAAGTTACGGAGAATATGATTTATTGGAAGGGCATCAAGCGCCGGATAGGGAAATTCTTTGAGAAGGTGCACGAATGTATACTTATCTTTACCGACTGGCTGGGGTAAGTGCACATAGTAAATAAAATGCAAAACATTGAAATAATCTGATGGAAACAGAAAGAATTTTACTTCGCCATTGGCAGGAATCAGATGCAGAGGCGCTCTTCAAGTACGCCTCCGACCCTGATGTTGGACCACGTGCTGGATGGCCGGCACATAAGTCAGTAGAAGAAAGTCGGGAGATAATCCGGACATTCTTCCATAATGAAACGACATGGGCGATTGTGTTGAAAGAGACTGGCGAGGCTATCGGCTGCATCGGCTACTACACCCATGAAACCAGCAACATCCCTATCGGAGAAAACGACTGTGAGGTGGGCTACTGGGTAGGAAAACCTTATTGGAACCAAGGAATCTGCACCGAAGCCTTGAAGCTGATGCTTGACTACTGCATCAACGAGAAGCATTTCGAAAACATCTGGGCAGACCATTTTACAGGCAATCCTGCATCAGGAAGAGTCATGGAGAAATGCGGTTTCGTCGATACTGGTATGTTGAATAAATGTAGCCAACTCGTGGGGGGCGACAAGGAAATGGTCAAGGTGTTTAAGTACAACGGATAAAGGAGAAAAATAGAATGATGAGAAAGAAATCAAGAGGCAAATAACCATGCATTGCCCATTCTATCATCCCGTACAAAAGTACCACAATCAGCAATATTTGTGGTACTTTTGTACTAAAATAGCTATAAAACTGTTGGAATGTATTAAAAAAGAGCGGATTTTAAAAGTTTCCCGTACAAAAGTACCACAATTAAAAATATTTGTGGTATTTTTGTACCAAAATTAAAAGAACAATTATGGAAACAAAGAATTCATTCATATCATCTGCAAGTGTCAAAGTACAAGGACGAACAGCTTACTACAAGATGCTGGAAGCCGTTCGTCAAGGTGAACTGATTCAGGTTTGCCGTGGCGTATATGCTAACATAGACCAATTGTCAGCATGTATGGTTGATATTGAGTCTATTGTTCCAAACGGCATTCTCTGCCTTTGGTCTGCCTGGAATATCCATCAGCTTACAACATCCATGCCGCAGGCTTATCATGTCGCCATCAAAAGGGATAGAAAAGTAAAAGTTCCTTCATTCCCAAAGATAGAGCTCCATCACTATACTTCCAACATTCTTGAAATCGGCGTGATGGAGAAAGTCATAGATGGATTTAAGGTAAAAGTATATGATGTAGAACGATGCGTATGCGATGCTGTAAAGTTTCGCAATAAGGTGGGCATTGATGTCTGTTCTGAAATCATCGATAACTATCTTTCCAGACCAGGAAGAAATATCAGTAAACTAATGGATTATGCCAGACAATTGCGTGTTGGCAATATCCTGGAAAATTATCTACAAGTGAAGCTATGAGTAAAGAACAAAATAAAAACTACGGGAAGTCAATACGTACAAAATTGCTGAACGTTGCAAGAAAGGAAAACGTCTTTAATCAGACTATCCTAACTCGGTATTTTCAAGAGAGACTTCTCTACAGAATATCGCAGACACATTATAGAGGAAATTTTTATCTGAAGGGAGGTGCACTCATGTATGCATACGAAAAATTTGCGGCTCGTCCGACATTGGATATAGATTTCCTTGGCAATAATATCAGCAACGAAGGCTCTTCTATAATTGCAGCGTTCAGAGAAATATGTTCTGTGCCATACGAGGAAGATGGCGTAATATTTGACACGGAGAAAATTACTGCACAAAATATAACAGAGTTCAAAGACTATCATGGGATTAGGCTCAGCATTCCTGTCAAGATGGACACTATTGCCCAGGTTTTAACAATGGATATTGGTTTTGGTGACGTGGTAACACCTTCCCCAATAGATCTTGATTATCCAGTATTGCTAGAACATCTGCCGAGTGCCAATATACTGGCCTACTCGCTTGAAACAGTTATTGCTGAAAAGATGCACGCAATTGTGGATCTTGCAGACCAAAGTAGTCGAATGAAGGATTATTATGATCTCTACAAAATCTTGCAGAATGAAAAGTATAATCCTATAATATTACAGGAAGCTATCAAACATACATTTGAAAATCGCCACACACCTTATAATGAGAACACGATGTTTTTCAGAAAAGAGTTTGGCAGCAATCAGCAAATGCAGGTCAGATGGACTGCTTTCATACGTAAAATAACGTCCACTGACATCTTGCCCTTTACTGAAGTGATAGCGTTCTTACAGCAAAGACTTCTTCCATTTTGGGAGAACATGAAAGATGAATAGCAGAAAATACAATATATATCAGTTTCCAGAATGTAAGGACATAGTTGTTTCTGGAGATATTCACGGCGACTTTAATCTCCTCGTGAACAAAATTTGTGTGCAATATCAAATGCGGAACACGTTAGTTATTGTAGCAGGCGATTGTGGATTTGGTTTTGACAAGAGAGGCTATTATGATAATATGGTGAAAAGAAACGCCAAACGTATGAATGATGCCAATAATTGGATTGTATTCATTAGAGGCAATCATGACAACCCAGCGTATTTTGATGGGAAAAGCTTTAAGCACAAACGTTTCATTGCCATTCCAGACTATTCTGTAATCAACGCTTGCAACCATTCGATTCTCTGTGTAGGAGGAGCCATATCGATTGATCGTACATATAGGCTTGAAGCATGGAGTAAGGAACAACAAAAGCGGCTACGTTTTAGTAACACGGAAGTCGTTGACGATTTTTCTCCATCATACTATTGGCAGAGCGAATCGCCGACTTATAATAAAGAAGCACTAATGTCGATTTTGTCTGAGCAGAAGGTTGACATTGTAATAACACATACGTCTCCATCCTTCTGCGAATTATTAAGCAAGGAAGGGATAGCCAAATGGTCTTGCAACGACAAAACTCTGATATCAGACATACAGCAGGAACGTGAAGTTATGAATCGCCTATATGAAACTCTGACAAAAAATCAGCTGCATGTAACTCATTGGTGTTATGGGCATTTTCATCAAAGCTGGCATTCTTCTATTGATGGTACATTGTTCAAGATGCTGGATATTATGGAGTTTTATGAGTTGAAATAATTTTGAAAAGTTACGGAGAATATGAATTATCTCCGTAACTTTTTACATTTTCGGCTGATTTACCGCTTCAGCGCTATGTTATAATTATAATATTTGCTGTTGCCCGTAATATCCTCCAGCACCTGAATGAAAGGAGGAAACTTCACGCTCTCGTTGGCTGAAATGCCGCGGGTTTCAAGAATCATCAGATCGGAAACCGGCTCAAGAAACTCGTCGAGCTCGAAATACTGACCCTTCCAGATAAAGCTCTTGCGATGCTTATGAATGCGCTGGCGGTAAGGGTCAGCCTGCTGAAGCATACTCTCGTAAAGATTGGCATTAATCTGTCGCTCTGTCTCAATCTGCTCATTGTCTGAAAGACGCTTCTTGGTGGTGTGAACATACACATACTTGCCTCCCTCGAAACCGCGACGGCGAAGACGAATCTCGCTGCTCGGCTCACCCGTAAGATAAGTCTGAACAATATCGCTGTCTATCGCATTAGGAACCTCGCCCGTCAGCTTCACGATATATTTTCGCTCCTCCTCTATCGGCTGCGGAATGGCAAGCACATTGCTTATCTCCTTGAGCACACGGTTCAGCTTGTTGTTGAAATCTTCGTGGTTATTGATTACCCTGAGATGAGGATGCCCCTTCCATGCAGAAACAATCTTCTTGTCCAACTCTCGCGCAATCTTCAGTCCTTCTTCATCCGCCTTCTCCAGGCGCTGCGCATTGTTGGCTGTAGTATAAAACTGCTCGGCACCATCAGCAGCACTCACCAGATGCAGCACAGCATCATAGCGGTCGCGAAGCTGGGCATCGGTATAACCCTCTTCAGAGATGATGCGGTGCCAGAAATCGGGAGTGAGATAGGTAGAAATATCCATCGTACCACGATCGCAGACGATGATGACCGGCTGCTGCAATGTTTCAGCCATGCGCTGGAAACTATCTTCCAGGTTGATCTGAGTCTGGAAAGTAGCCTTCTCGCCCTCAAAGAAAAAATCCTTGTTGGAGGTGAGATAATTCATGCCCGCCTGGGTGAACATGGTCGGAACCTCGGGAATGGTAAAGACCTTATAGCCGAGACTGGAGAAATGTTCTATCACCTTAACCATAGCGGTAGTCTTGCCCGCACAAGGTCCACCCGTCAGTACAATCTTCTTAATCTGATTCATATATCAAGTAAATATTTTTCGTTTCTTCTAATTGATGTTCTTTCCGGAGCATCTTATTTTCGGGTGCAAAGATAACAATAATTCTTCAAACGAAAGCAATAATTTATGCAAGAAAAGAAAAATATTGTATTTTTATTTTGATTTCTCATTGTTTTGATGTACCTTTGCAGAGAAAAATGGCTCATTTCGAGCCATCGGAAACAAAAATATAACTATAAGATAAAAAATGGAAAAGATAAAGACATTAATTATAGGTAGCGGTCCTGCAGGATATACGGCTGCCATTTATGCCGGCAGAGCCAACCTGCAGCCAGTACTCTATTCAGGTATGCAGCCGGGCGGACAGCTCACCATCACCACAGAGGTAGAAAACTTTCCGGGCTATCCTAACGGCGTAGACGGAACACAGATGATGATGGACATGAAGGAACAGGCAGTCCGATTCGGAGCTGAAATGAGAGACGGAAGCATCGTGAAAGCAGATTTCAGCTCACGCCCATTTCATCTTACAGATGAGCGCGACAACGAGATTGAGGCAGAAACCGTGATCATCGCCACAGGTGCATCTGCCAAGTATCTGGGTCTTGCCGATGAAGAGAAATATCGCGGACAGGGCGTTTCAGCCTGCGCTACCTGTGACGGATTCTTCTACCGCAAGCGCACCGTAGCCGTAGTGGGCGGTGGCGATACTGCCTGCGAAGAGGCCATGTATCTATCCGGACTTGCCAAGAAGGTTTACATGATTGTGCGCAAGCCTTATCTCCGTGCTTCAGAAATCATGCAGCAGCGTGTAAAGAACAAGGAGAACATCGAGATTCTGTTCGAAACCAATACGCTGGGGCTCTTCGGCGAGAACGGTGTAGAAGGTGCTCATCTCGTGCGCCACAAGGGCGAAGCCAATGAAGAGAAGTTTGACATCAGCATCGACGGATTCTTCCTGGCTATCGGACATAAGCCTAACACCGACCTCTTCAAGGGGCAGATAGATCTCGACGAGCAGGGCTTCATCAAAGTAGTGCCAGGTACTGCCACCACCAACATTCCGGGTGTTTTCGCAGCAGGCGATGTGGCCGACCCAATCTACCGCCAGGGTGTTGTTGCCGCAGGCTCAGGAGCCAAGGCTGCCATCGAGGCCGACAGATTCCTGCAGCAACAGTAAAAAACTATAGTATAAAATCCTATAAAGCGGGGTTAATATAGTTAAAAAATAACAGCAATATTTTGTCAGATGCAAAAAATGTATTACTTTTGCATCTGATAAAATAAAAAGGAAGATTGGCAGAGTGACCGAATGCGCTGGACTCGAAATCCGGTATACCCTCTTCCGGGTATCGGGGGTTTGAATCCCTCATCTTCCGCTAAGTTCCGCAATCAGGAACCATCATTTTATAGTTTCATAAAAACAACTCGACATGAAAAAAATCATCATCCCCATATTTATGCTCCTCCCGCTGATGACTGCACAGGCCCAAACCGTGCTGACTGAAGAACAGCAGCAGCTGGAACAGGCACAGAAACAGTTGGAAGCTGCCAAGAAGGCACTGGAAGTGGCTAAGATTAAAGCACAGGCTGCCAAACTGAAGGCTCAGGCCGACAGCATCAACGCTGCAAGCGCCAAGGCTGAAGCTGAAGCAAAAAAGGCGGAAGCAAAGAAGGGCAATGCTACTGAGCCAGAACCAGTTGTTGTAAAGGAGCCAACCACATCAACCACGGGATGGGCGATTCCTGTTGCCGTAGCCGCTAAGCCAAAGGAGGCTGCCAAGCCTGCCAACAAGCTGGCAAATGGCACAACAGCCAAAGTGGACATGAAATATCTGGCAGGCGCTATCACATATAATGATGAAAACAAGATAGAATTCACACTCGATACGGATGCTAACGGAAAAACTGCCAAGCAGATTTACGACATCGTATTAAAATACATGAGTGAACTGACACAGAACGACCAGAACATAGCAAGCCGGGTAGCACTGGTAAACGATGCAGAACACATCATCGCCAACACGATGGACGAATGGCTCGTCTTCAGCCAGTCATTCATCTCACTCGACCGCACGGAATTCAAATACCAGCTGGTAGCCAGGATTTCAGACAATCATCTGAATCTCTCGCTCGGCCGCATCATCTACAACTACGAGGAAGGAAGAAGCACCGGTTTCAAGGAACCTGCAGAAGAGGTAATCAGCGACAAGATTGCGCTCAACAAGAAGCAGAACGACCTGGCTAAGATCTTCGGAAAGTTCCGCAGATGCACCATCGACCGCAAGGACCAGATATTCGCAGAGTTAGCTGCATTAGTTAAACAATAAGTTGAAGAAAAATGGATAATCAGAATACAGACAACAAGATACAACAGAACGAGGCACAGCAGCCTGCAAACGCTACAGCCCAGCCTACAGCTGAACAGGGCGCAGAACAGACAGAACAGAAGCAGCCTACTAGCTACGCCGTAAGACCTCAGCACCGCCGGCTTCGCCCATTGGCCTATAGCGACCAGAACAACATGCTGAAGGTGCGCAACTATCTCAACATCGCCTTCATGCTGCTCGCCATCGTGGGGGTAATACTCTGGACCCAGCTGGAAGAAAGCCGCAATATCGCCTACATCGTACTCATCGTGGGTGTAGTGCTCAAGATTGCCGAAGTATGTATCCGACTATTTAAGAAATAATGAAGAAGAAAATTATATTCTCATCACTCCTATTTTGTGCTGCAACCATCCCGGTTGCGGCACAAAATGATTTTAACTATAACGAAGATTCGCAGTTCCGTCCTCAAACCAACCGCAAGGTGAACACCGATTCACTAGGCTCAGACAAGGAGATTCCGAAAGGCATCAGAGTATGGACCGTAGACGAACGCTTCGGCGACACAAAGACTGCGGTAGTAGACACCTTGCAGCACATGTATATGAACACAACCTTCACAGAAGGACTGAGAGGCGAATACAATACTCTCGGAAACATGGGTACTGCCCGACTGAACCGAATCTTCATCGACCGCCGCAACACGCAGGGCAACTTCATCTTTACAGAGCCCTACGATTATATCGTAAATCCGGTAAGCGACTTCCATTTCACCAACACCTACTCACCCATCACGAACATAACGCTGAACAGCTGTGGCGACAAGGTGACGGGAGAAGACGACTTCAAGGCCATGTTTGCAGTAAATGCCAACAAAAGGCTAGGCGCCGGTTTCAGATTCGACTACAAGTATGGCAGAGGATATTATAACGCACAGAGTACCAGCCACTTTAAATACACCATGTGGGCATCTTACCTGGGCGACCGCTATCAGGCACACTTCCTCTTCAGTACCAATCATGAGAAGATGACCGAGAACGGCGGTATTACCAACGATGATTACATCAAACATCCGGAAATCTACACCGAATCGTTTGCCACCAATGAAATTCCTACCGTTCTGGAACAGAACTGGAACCGACTGGACAACCAGCATATCTTCTTTACCCACCGCTACAACGTAGGTTTCAGCCGAAAGGTAAAGATGACCGAAGAAGAAATCAAGGCAAAGAAATTTGCCATGGCTTCGAAAAAGGAAAATGCTGAAGAGGAAGCGAAGGAACAAGGCAAGAAATTTGATGAGAAAGCCTACGACAAACAGCAGGGAGCAAAATTCAGCGGCCGTCCTGACGGAGCCAAGATTGCAGGCGATGAACCGGCTAAAAACTTAGTCGCAAAGGACATCAGGAACGACAGTACCCGAATCGCAGTAAACGGAAAAGCTGCTGCCGACAGTCTGCTGGCCATCCAGAAGAAAAATGCCGAAGACTCGCTTTTCTACAAGAGCGAATATGTTCCGGTAACGAGCTTCATCCATACGGTAAAGTTTGACAACTATCGCCGTATTTACGAAGCTTATCAGACCCCAGCCGACTATTATCTGAATGAATATTACGATGCAGGCAGGCTGACCGGCGACTCCATCTACGACCAGACCAAACACTGGCACATGAAGAATACCTTCGCCATTGCCATGCTTGAAGGTTTTAATAAATGGGCAAAGGCAGGCTTGAAGGCTTTCGCCAGCTACGACCTCCGTCACTATGAACTGCCAACCATGGAAGGCGGTTTAGAAAAATACAACGAGCATGTGCTGAGTGTAGGCGGACAGCTGAGCAAACAGGAAGGCAAGACCCTCCACTACAATGCCGTAGCAGAAATAGGACTGACGGGTGTTGACGCCGGAGCCCTTGCCATAGATGGTAATGTAGACGTGAACATCCCATTCCTGGGCGACACGCTTCAGGTAAGAGGCGATGCTTTCTTCCATAGAGAAACCCCATCGTTCTATTACCGCAACTATCACGCCCGCCATCTGTGGTGGGAGAATGATCTCGACAAGACCATCCATACCCGCATCATGGGTACGCTCTCCTTCCCTAAGACACGCACCAAGCTGAGAGTGGCTGTAGATGAAATCAAGAACTACACCTACTTCTCGCAGAGCTATGACATTACAGAAGAAGGTTTGCGAAAAGGAGTCATGGTAACACCGATGCAGGAAAGCGGAGGAATCAACCTGCTGACAGCACAACTGGAACAGAACTTCAGACTAGGCATTCTGAACTGGGAAAACCAGTTTACCTACCAGCACTCAAGCAAGGAGAGTGTTCTGCCAGTGCCAGCCTTCAATGCCTACACCAACCTCTACATCAAGTTCAAGGTAGTAAAGGTGCTGAACGTAGACCTGGGTGCTGACATGCGCTACTTTACAAGCTATGAAGCTCCCGACTATTCACCTTACATGGGACAGTATACGGTACAGGGCAACGGCGAGAACAACGTAAAGATAGGCAACTATCCTATCGTCAATGTTTACGCCAACGTTCACATCAAGCACACCCGTTTCTTCGTAATGATGAGCCACATCAATGCAGGACAGGGCGACAAGAACTACTTCTTCGCTCCTCATTATCCGATGAACGAAAGAGTGTTCCGTATTGGAGTAAGTTGGAACTTCTTCAATTAATCTTTCTGATTCCTTTAAGGATTTCAGAAGATTCAATTTTAATCTTTTCAGAATATGATAGAAACAAATTCTATAAAAGCATGGTATCTAGCCGCTCGCCCGAAGACTCTGACGGCGGCGGCTGTTCCTGTTTTATTGGGTATTGCGCTGGCTTATAAAGACGCTCAGCAGATACAGACATTGCCAGCCCTACTCTGCCTGCTCTTTGCATGGGTGATGCAGATAGACAGCAATCTGGTGAATGATTATTTCGACTTCAAACATGGCAATGACGACGAAACCCGGCTGGGACCGAAACGTGCCTGCGCTGAAGGCTGGATAACTTTGGGAGCCATGAAATGGGGAATCATCCTCACTACTCTTCTGGGCTGCGCCATAGGGCTTCCGCTGGTTCTTTTCGGAGGTTGGGAAATGGTTATCGTAGGCATCTGTTGCATAGTCTTCTGTTTTCTCTATACTACCTGTCTCAGCTATCTGGGCATGGGCGATCTTCTGGTACTGCTCTTCTTCGGCATTGTACCCGTATGCTGCACATACTATCTCGTAATGCCCGAAACCATGCAGGGAGTAAGCATGGAAGCGGTTCTCGTATCTGTAGCCTGCGGATTGGTAGTTGATACGCTGCTCATTCTGAACAATTACCGCGATCATGACAACGACCTGAGAGCCGGCAAGAAGACCCTTGTGGTTCACATAGGGAAAAAGAATGCCGAGCGGTTATACTGCGCATTGGGCAATCTGGGCATCATTACCATAATAGGTATAACCACCTACGAAGTATTTCAGCATGAAGCCAGCAGCATGTTCCTGCCGTTTGCAGCACTCTATATCGTTCTGCACAACAGAACCTATATGGAGATGAAAAAGATAGGCGAAGGCAGAGAACTGAACAGAATTCTAGGCAAAACAGCTCTGAACATCTTCTGTTTCGGCATTGTATCATCCCTGATCATCATCGGAATGGCGAATTGAACAATAATAAACTTATAATAATGTACGCGCGTACCTTATTATATAAATAAAGTGGAGGAATATCTATGAAGCAACAGGTAAATCTCGAAATCATGGACTTTGTGGAGAAACAGATTCTCCCCAAATATAATGCTTTTGGCGAAAGTCATGGACTCAGACATGTTACCCGAGTCATCAGAAACTCTCTGAAACTGGTTCCGGTAACCGGAGCCGACATCGATATGGTGTATGTAATAGCCGCTTACCACGACCTGGGGATGAGCGGTCCGCGTGCCATTCATCATATTACCAGCGGTAAGATTCTGCAGGCAGATTCAAGACTGAAGCGCTGGTTCAATAAAGAACAGATCAAAATTATGAAAGAAGCTGTTGAGGACCATCGGGCTTCATCCAGCCGTCAGCCTCGCAGCATCTATGGCAAGATTGTGGCAGAAGCCGATCGCGATATTGATGTTCACGAAATTTTTCTGCGCGCCATACAGTATGGTAAAGAAAATAATCCAGATGATGACAAGGAGCAGCAATGGGAGCGGTTCAGCCAGCACATGGACGAAAAATATTCAAGAAACGGATACATCAGGTTATGGATTCCCAACTCCCCTAACGAGAAAGCGCTCAACGAACTGCGCAATATCATAGAGGACAAAACGGAACTGAAAAAATATTTCGAAAAAATATTCGAAGAAAACAGCTAAAACATTTGGTAGTTTCAAAATATTGCATTATCTTTGCATTATCAAATAATGACTAAGATGTTTGCACCGTTGCATCGTGATGATGCATGGGTGCCAGAAGGAATAAGGGTCGTTTCGGTTCGATCGGGATACTCATCAAATTACACTATTGAAACCGAGAGGACATTCTCTTGCTCATGGCGGGCCACATAAACTGCAGCAGGCAGGTAAGCTGAAAAGCCGGTGGATTACAAAGGCGGAGGACTCTCAAATGTTTATACATTCGGAGTTTCATCACATCATCGAGCGGCCCTTTCTTTTACAAGAGGCGGATTTCTGAGAAAGAAATCCGCCTCTGCTCGTTTTAGGAATGAAAGCACTCATCATACTGAAAGAAAACAACCCCTGATAATGTGGGAGTTACAAAGAAAATGCATTTTTATCGAAAAAAAGTTGCAAAAAGATTTGGTAGAATCAGAAAAAAGTAGTACCTTTGCACTCGCATTTAAGAACGATGCTTGGTTGATTCGGTTAAGAATCCGACTGGAAGGTTGGGTGAGTGGCTGAAACCAGCAGTTTGCTAAACTGCCGTGCGGGTTACCGTACCGGGGGTTCGAATCCCCCACCTTCCGCAAGTTATCGTCCGAAAAATGTACCGTTGGTCGATTCATCTAATGGTTAGGATACAAGATTCTCAATCTTGGCATAGGGGTTCGATTCCCCTATCGACTACAAAAGTGTTTTCATGTATTAATTTAGATTGTTTAAGCTTGCATTTAGTTCTTTGTCAAAAAGGCTACTGCAAGTTATTTTTTTTATATATACGTACGAAGCCATATGAAACAATTATACACTGTCATCTCCCTTCTCTTTCTGTTTACCTATCCTGCTTGGGCGCAGCAGCACGAGATATTCAACCAGCACATCAGAACCCTACAGGTTGTAGGCGGAACCAACTGGTTATCGCTCCCAGTATCGTCACTGGGCGGAGAACCTATCCATATCGATTTTGACGACATGACGCACGATTATCATCGGTACAGCTACAAGATTGAACATTGTGATGCAAACTGGAACGTATCTTCTTCGCTCTTTGAAAGCGACTATATGAGAGGCTTCAACGGCAATCAGATTATTGAAGATGTAGAACAATCCATCAACACCAATCATCCTTATACTCATTATCATCTGGCAATTCCCAATGCCGACTGCCAACTTACCATGAGCGGCAACTACAGACTGACGGTTTATGACGACAATGCGGAAAACGAGGAAGCAGGTAAAATGTTTACAGCCTGCTGGATGATTACAGAGCCTCAGCCATTGGTTAAACTGAAGTTAGAAGCTACTTCTACAACAGATATAGATATCCAGAAGGACCATCAGCAACTGAAAATGGAACTGGATCGCAGCCAGCTGAGAATCACCCATCCCAACCAGCTGAACATCGTAGTGCTTCAGAACGGAAGATGGGACAATGCTGTCATCAACCCTAAACCCGACTACCTGAGTGCGGGCAAAATGAGTTGGCAGCATGTAAGAGCTCTGATTTTCGATGCGGGCAATGAATACAGAAAGTTTGAATTTCTGGACACCGACCATCCAACCATGGGAATAGACGCTATAGATTGGGATGGAAGCGACTATCAGGTTAAAGTAATGACCGACAGCCCTCGCCCCAATTACGTTTACGATGAAGCTGCCAAAGGTTCGTTTTATATCCGCAACAGCGACAACGCAGAAAACAACAACACCTGCGAATATGCACAGATTCACTTTACCCTGAAAGCTCCAAAACTGCCAGGCGATATTTATCTGA
This sequence comes from uncultured Prevotella sp., assembly GCA_900557255.1. The sequence goes on along the minus strand of USSA01000001.1, from coordinate 33,058 downwards.
ACGCAGATTGGACCTACGGCCGTTTCCTCCCCGAATATCGGATGGAATATGATGAAATGACGAAAACCTATCACGCACGTCTCTTCATGAAGCAAGGTTATTACAGTTATCAGTATCTCATGAAGATGGAGGACGGAAGCATCAGGCTGCTCCCATCAGAAGGAAATTTCTACCAGACCCAGAACAAATACAATGTACTGGTTTACTATCGGGCTCAGAGCGACCGCACCGACCGGCTGGTGGGATATGGAGAATTAAAATAAAGGAAGGAAATAAATGAGATTAAAAAGAAAAGGAGTTCTAGCATTTCAGAATGCCGGAACTCCTTTTCTATTTAATCCTGAAAGTGGAATTTCAGATCAACACCACATTGGAAAGGATTGCCACGCTGGGCAAAATACAGTTTCTTTCCTGTTGCTGCATTATCAACAGCAAAGGTATTGTAATTAGTATCTGTGAGGTTCCTACCCCAGATACTGATGCTCATCTTGCTGAAATCAATATCACAATGCGCACCCATCACGAAATACAACTTCTGGCTGTAGGTATTGGCATTATCCCAATAAGTCTTGCCCTGCGCATTCATGTTCAATCCGAAGGTAAACTGTCCTAAATGATAGTCAGCCATGGCTGCTATCGTATGCTGAGGAACATAAGGAACCTTCTTGTCCTTATAATTCACAGCCTTATCACCCTCACCATCAGTATATTCATCAAATACGGCGCGTGTAAAACCATAGTTTACGCCCCAATCAAAAGCACCGTCGAAAGCCTGACCCTTGAGCGCGGCTTCAATACCACAACTGTGACTCTTACCTGCATTAACCATCATTCGGCCAAAGCCATAGGTTCCTGCCATTACAGAGAGTTGCTGATTGCGAACCTGCATATAGAAGGCACTCAAATCGAAATGAAGACGATGATCAAAAAGATTGAGATGCGTTCCTACCTCATAATTCCATGAGGTTTCCGGCTTAAAGGCAATAGTCTGGTTCACCCTATCATAATCCTTATCGGTATGAGGAACATCATAATTGCCTCGCATCGCATGCTGACGGTTAGCATTCAGTTCGGTCTGCAAGATGTCACTGAACATCTGGATATTATAACCGCCTGCACGATAGCCCTTGCTCACCGTGGCATAAACATTGCTACCCTGCTCATCAAGCTGGTAACTTAAGCCAAATTTTGGCAAGAGCTGGTTGTAATCATCACTCGTTTTGCGGTCGAGCATTGAGCGCAAAGTATAAGTAGCCTCCCTGCCCATCACCTTAGCTGTCATCGCCATATAAGCATAAGTATCGTAATGAATACTTGTATGCATGAAATCGTAACGCAAACCAAGCGTTGCTTTCAGACGGGAAGAAAGATCAAACGTACTCTCGTGATAGAGACCCAAATTGCTCTGAGGAGTATGGAACAAACCCGGAGCTCCCATATCTACATTGACAGAAACTCCGCTAGCCATTGCCGGAGGCATTGCCTGCTGCATCTGACTCTGGATAACGTTACTGATAGGCTTCGTCAATGCTGAACCGAATTTTACAGGACCATTTGTCTTCAACCACATATGGGAGAAGAATGCACCCTGTGTAAGATGCCAGAAGCCGAAGAAAGGCTGACGACTTTTAAATGTGAACTCCTGAGTGATAGAATTCTGCAACTGATCTTGCTGCAAGCTCAAATAATCTCCAGGAAGATAATCCTGATCCATCTTCATATTGTCATCCAGGAACTGATAGCTGGTAGTAGAAGCAAAATCCCATTTCGCTCCTTCATGACGAAGATTGACACCCGAAAGCAGCATGTTGCGGCGATAAAGCCCAGGGAATGTAGTATTTGGCAATGCAGCCTTGCCACTGTTTAAATCCAGCTGACCATAAGGAAATGCATGCTGATAGACAAATTGGTAATTGGCTAGCAAATCCATGCTCCATCCTCTATCAAAACGGAACTTAAGATTAAACTTACCGCCAGCCTCATCATAATTGTCGGCATAATCGCTGGTTCCTGCACGATGGAAGAATCCCTTCTGCCCATCATAGAAAGCAGCTACCCCTAATGCGATACGAGGTGAAAGCTTTATATAATGAGCCGCTTCTACATTACGATAGAAATGAGAGCCCAATCCCAGATTAACGTAGGTTCCCTTGCTATCATAAGCATCGCGTGAATAGATGCGCACCAAACCACCTTCAGAATTCTGACCATAGAGTGTTCCCTGCGGACCACGGAGAATATCAATACGGCTGGTCTGATAATGGTGAAGATTGAAAGCAGCCTTGCTCAACACCGGAATTCCGTCAAGATAAATTCCTACAGCCGGACTGTTGATACGACTTCCAATACCGCGCACATACATGGCGTTGGTAAAACGCGAGCCATAGTTGGGCATTACGAAGTTAGGAACATAGCAGGAAAGTTCGCGCAAATCGCGAGACCCCAGTCGCTGCATCTGATAAGAACCAAAGGAAGTGCTGCTGAGAGGCTGTTGACGAAGGCGGAAATTCTCCTTAGGCTGCGAAACAACCACAACTTCATCAATGTCATAAACTCGGCTGCTATCAGCCAGCAAACCGTTAGCGTCTGCTAACTTTTCACTCGTACCCAATGACAGGTCAGAGCAAGTAGCCCTTTCGTTATCCGCAGCACTAGCCTGCAACGCTACTGCTGCCAAACCAATGCATACGCACTTTTTACTATTAAATACTATTCTTTTCATAACGGGTGCAAAGGTACATATTTTTTCCTGCACCCCCTATCCTTATTTATGAGGAAACAAATAAGCCCGTATGGCAAACCATATATAGGCTACGAGCAACAAATAACCTATATAATATAAGGTAGTAACACTGAAAATGATGTAATCAATGGCGCAAACACCCACTAAACCACCCAGATACAGAACTGCATCACCTGCCGGCAAACGATGTTTCACCTCATCAACACAAGCCAATCCTACTATCAGTATCGCCCAGACTGTAGCCAGAAAAAAGCCCAGTATCGGCGGTACGGCAAAAGGATTGAGCGTAGGATGAAAATAGAAATGACGCCATACTTCTGGCAAAAACACCTGAATGGTTGCATAGAAGGTTGCTGATATCGAAACAATAAGCACCAACGCTGTAGGATATGGTGAATCAATATCATTAAAATGAACCAGTTTACCATTGCTATGGAAAATCTTACGAACTGTATAGGCTACGGCTATGAGAATAATGATAACCATGAAGATGAGCAAGTGAGTATTGCTGAAGGTCATAATGAACTCTGAAATAGGATCATCGGGCACAACCTTCGGCAGCAGACGGGACTCACGGGTCCAACCAAACTGATTATCTTCTGTTGCCAACTGCACCCAAACTGAATCTATGGAATCCTGAGGAACCATACGGATATCCGTAACCACCAGCAGGCAATTCTTTCGGACGGCGAAGGAGTCGATAGGCAAATTGCTCAAAAATTCTTCAGGCTGTTGCGCTATCAATTCCAGGGAATCCTTGAATACCAGAAAATTGAATTTGTTGGTATAATGATGGGTAGTAGAAAACGAAATGGAATCGAGTTGTTTATTGCTGTACTCTACCATAGCTGCATGCATCTGGTGATGAGCACGGCGATGATAACAACTGCTGAACATCAAGAGGATGCCCAGCATACAAAGAATCTGTATCGTCCATTTCTTTTTCATTTATTTCTCACTATATAAGTTCATCTGACATTCGTTGCACGCAAACTCCAGACGGAAACGGCGACCGTCGCCCAACTGCAGGAAGAGAGGCTCTCTCCAGGATGGTTTCTTGCCTCCACGCTTCACACAGTAGCCCAACGAATAGCGGATACAATGGCGGCACTGCATCAGGAGCGATTCTCCCTTTTCGTTGGTAAACTTAGGTTGCATACTTCGGTTTGTCTTGTCTTTTTCTATATTCTCATCATATTCTTCCTGGGTCTTAGCATCCCATGCAGAAGGAATATTCTTACCCAACTCAAATGCCGGAACTACTGGCGACAGACCATGAATCTGATAAAAATCTCTTGCATCATAGTTAGCTATATTATAGAGATATCCCCATTTTCCGTATTCCGGCTGCCAAGTAAATTCCTCTTTCGTAAGTCGGTGCTCACCGGGCTGACTGAATCCAAAACCATTGTTAAACAAGGTTCTATCCCATCCACCCCACAACGACTTATCAAGCTGTTTCTGATTTGCCTTGGTAAGTTCATCTATCAATTCACGCCGGATAGCAGTGAGAATACTGTTCGGAACAAAGTATGTCTCCATTCCCTTCAGAAGTTCTACCTGGTAAGCTTCGTAAATCGTATCGCCCAGTTTGCTCATCTGAGCCTTTATATTTTCGCCCTGCGGGCGTTTCGCCTTTTCGAGTTTCAACTCTTTAAACACCTCAGCCACCTGATAAATCAAGCCACCATCAACCTCTTTCGTCTTCATGATGTTGACAACAGCCTTTACCCCCTGTGGCTCTTCCCTGAACTCATTACCCATCACAGGCTCCATTTCTATGACAATATAGATTTTACGTTCAGCAGACTTACGAGCCAGCAAAGCCTCGAAAGCCCGATCGTTATTACGATAAAGAGCCATGCCCGGACGCAAATGTTCAGGCATTCCAAACGGATAGAGGCGATTGCCCTCTACTCTGTTCACACGAAAGCCTTCCAACTCACGGTCATCATTGATAAAACACAGTCCATCGCCATTTTTAAAGCTGGCTACTGTGGCTACGTTGAAAGAAATGTTGCCACGTATTTCCTTAACCTTGCCCACAAACTCGCCGATAGCTTTCGGCGTATCGAAAGAAGCAATATCCGGCTGTCGCCCATTCAGAAAATAATGGGTAAAGCCACGATTGAAAGTCTTCTTCAGATTAGGTGTAAAATTATATTGAACATGTCCCACCGATGCACGGCGATACTTACGCGGTTCAGCTTTTACGATTGCATCGAGTTGACTGCTATAGGCTGCCACCACATTCTTGACGTAGTTGATATCTTTTAATCTTCCTTCTATCTTGAACGAAGTAGCTCCAGCATCAGCAAGATCCTTAAGATGATCAAGCTGACAAAGATCCTTGAGAGACAACAGATAACGCTGATGTTCAATCTCCTGACCATTGGAATCGAGCAGATCAAACTTCATACGACAGAACTGTGCACATTCTCCACGATTGGCAGAGCGCCCGAAACACTTCTCAGAAGCATAACAGACACCCGAATAGCTTACGCAGAGCGCTCCATGTACAAAGACCTCTATTTCCCTATCAGGAATCGCCTGATGGATCGCCTTGATTTCATCGAGCGAAAGCTCACGAGCCAGAACAACACGTTTGAAACCTAACGTGGTAAGCCAATACGCCTTTTCTGGAGTTCTTACATCACACTGGGTACTGGAATGCAATTCTCTGCTCCACAAATTCTGCGCCCTCACCTCAGTAAGCACACCCATATCCTGCAGCAAAAGTGCATCTACACCAATCTCATCAAGTTGCTGGATCATCTTAAGCGTATCCAACATCTCATCCTGATAGATGATAGTATTCACTGTAACATGAACCTTTGCTCCAAACTGATGAGCATAATCACACAACTGTCTGATATCTTCCAGCGAATTGCCTGCTGCTGCTCGTGCCCCAAAACGAGGTGCACCAATATATACGGCATCTGCACCATGATCAATGGCTGCAATACCACATTCCAAGTTCTTGGCAGGCGCCAATAATTCTAATGTTTGCATAAGAAATCGATCTCGAAATCATCCAACTCCTTCACAAATTAACTGATTTCGTTAATATTGTAAGGAGTCTCCTGATAAACATAATAGTTGATCCAATTACTATAGAAGAGGTTGGCATGAGCACGCCATGTCACCAGAGGTTCTTCGTTCGGATCGTCATGATAATAATAATTTTTTGGGAGTTCTACATCATCACGCTTGCCCATATCACGCTTATATTCCTTATCCAGCGTGTTTGGCGCATACTCAAGATGACCCGTCACAAAGAATTCGCGGCCGTTTCTGGCCATCACAATGCTGACACCGCTTTCAGGCGATTCGGCAATGATGTCAAGTCCTGGCACTTTTTCAATATCCTCACGTCTTACCTCCGTATGGCGACTATGAGGCATGCTAAAGACATCATCGAAACCGCGGAAGATTGGCTGAGACAAATCGAGAGGCTTCTGCTTAAAAATACCAAACATCTTTTTCTCTAAAGGATACTTAGGAACACCATAGAAATGATAAAGACCAGCCTGGGCACCCCAGCAGATATAGAGAGTTGAAGTAACATGGGTACGGGCCCAATCAAAAATCTCTTTGATTTCAGGCCAATATTCTACCTCCTCATAAGCCATCGTTTCGATAGGAGCACCGGTAACAATCATTCCATCAAACTTCTGTTTGGAAAGTTCCTGAAAATCCTTGTAGAACATCATCATGTGCTCTATTGGAGTATTCTTTGGCGTATGACTTTTCAACTTCATAAAATAAACCTCTAACTGAAGAGGAGTATTCGACAGAAGACGAACAAGATCTGTCTCGGTCGTAATCTTGAGGGGCATCAAATTGAGCACACAGATTTTCAACGGACGAATCTCCTGTTTATGCGCACGACTTTCGTCCATCACGAATATATTCTCATGCTTCAGCAGTTCGATAGCTGGAAGCTTATCTGGTAATCTTAACGGCATTTATTTTATTCCTTTCTTAAAATTTTTCTGCAAAGTTACACAATTTCAGCGAAGATAACGAAAGAAGAAACATTTTTTTGAGAAATATAAATAAATTAATGTGTAAAAGCAAAAGAAATCTTTCACTATGAAAAGGATTGTTAAAGATAAATGAGAATATTAAACCTATCATCACGTTTTTAATCAAAAACACATATCAGTTGCAACTTTATAGGCAAAGCTTACGTCAAAGCTAAAAATGATGTATCCTATTAAGATTTGCAATTATGGAAAGTAAGAACATTAATCCACATTTAATCAGAACAGATGCAAAGAGATCTGTAAAGATGAAAACAAAAAGTAAAAAGAGTATGAACGCAAGTTTTAAAAACATGGCGGTAGCGCTATTCATCATGTCGGCTCCTATCGCTGTACAAGCTAAGCAATGGTCACTGCAGGATTGTATCAGTTACGCACTGGCTAACAACATTCAACTGCAGAAGACTCAACTCACAAAAGCTTCAGCTCAGGAGGACTATCTGCAATCAAAGTCAGCGCTTCTGCCATCGCTCTCTGCCAGCACCAATCAAAGTGTAAGCTATACGCCTTGGGTTTCTAATGGAATCAGTGGAGAAGGTTTCAGCAAAGCTTCCATCGACAAGGTATATTACAATGGCAGCTATAGCGTGATGGGCAATTACACGATTTGGAACGGAAACAAAAACAGAAATCAGGTGAAACTGAACAAGCTGGCAAAGGAAGCGGCACAACTCGATTCGACAGCACAAGCCCTCAACCTGCAAGAACAGATTGCTCAACTTTACGTACAGATACTCTACTCTACAGAGGCTATCAACGTAAACAAAGAAAGTTATCAGTCGAGTGTTCAAAACGAAGAGCGTGGTAAGGAAATGGTAAAAATTGGCAAGATGAGCCAAGCAGACTTAGCACAACTTACAGCACAAAGAGCACAAGATGAGTTTAACATCGTGCAGGCTGAAAGTAACGTTAAAAACTATAAACGACAGTTGAAGGAACTCCTGCAGATTACCAGTGAAGAAGCTTTCGACATCGCTATTCCAAGCACAACTGACCAGATGGCTCTGGCCTCTATCCCAGGAATGAACAGTGTCTATACAGCTGCGCTTCAGAATCGCCCTGAGTTTTTGAGCTATCAAAACAAACTCGACCAGAACGATCTGGACATCAAGATTGCAAAGGCAGGAAAGTTGCCAACCATCAGCGCAAATACAGGAGCTACGACCAGCACCACATCCATGAACAAAAACGGTTGGGGCAGTCAGATGAAAACCAACTTCAGCCTGGGTGGTGGAATCGGTGTCAGTATTCCTCTCTTTGATAACCGACAGACCAAGACTTCTGTCAATAAAGCACTCATTCAGCGTGAAAGCATCTTGCTCGATATAAAGAATGAGCAAACTAAGCTCTACTCTACTATCGAAAACTATTGGTTGCAGGCTAATACAAACCAAAGCCAGTTTAAGGCTGCCAAGGTGAGCAGCGAGAGTGCCCAAACAAGCTACGATCTGTTAAGTGAGCAGTTTAAACTGGGATTAAAGAACATCGTAGAATTGAGAACTGGCAAAGATAATCTTCTGAAGGCTAAGCAGAACGAACTTCAGGCAAAGTATCTTACCATTCTGAATATCAACATGTTGAAATTCTACCAAAACGGCAGAATCTAAAGAGAAAGATTGGTATTAACATCCGAAAACATATTGCAAATCATTAATAGGTATACATACATTTTTATGAAAAAACTAAGAATCAGCAAAATCTGGATTGCCATGATTGTGGTAATCATCGCAGCTGTGGCAGCATGGCTGTTCTCAGGAAGTAAAAACGAAGAACAAATAGACTTCAAGCAGGAAACTGTAACCACACAAACATTGCAGAATAGTGTAACTGCAACCGGTACTATTGAAGCGGTAACTTCTGTAACGGTTGGTACACAGGTGAGTGGTATTGTAAACAAACTTTATGTTGATTACAATTCGCAGGTAAAAAAAGGTGAAGTCATAGCTGAGCTCGACAAAACCAACCTGATGAGCGAGTTGAATACTGCCAAAGCTAACCTGGCAAGTGCGCAAAGCAGTTTGAACTATCAGAGTGCAAACATGAGCCGCTACCAGACCCTCTATAAGAAAGGTTTGGTAAGTGCTGACGATTATGAAAATGCGCTTCTCACCTATCGCCAGGCGAAAGAGCAAGTAGCTTCGGCCAAGGAAAATGTACAGAAAGCCCAAACCAACCTGAGCTATGCTACAATTACATCGCCAATAGATGGAACTGTCATATCTAAAAGCGTAGAGGAAGGACAGACCGTAGCAGCAAGCTTCAACACACCAGAGCTCTTTACTATCGCTAAAGATCTGACCAACATGCAGGTGATTGCAAATGTTGACGAGGCTGATATAGGCGGTGTAAAAGAAGGCGACCGCGTTAATTTTACAGTAGATGCTTATCCTGACGATGTATTCCAGGGAACAGTAAAACAGGTTCGTCTGGAAGCTACTACAACAAACAATGTAGTCACTTACGAGGTTGTCATCTCTGCACCCAACGCAGATCTCAAGTTAAAACCAGGACTGACTGCAAATGTTACCATCTTTACACAAGAACGAGCTGGAATTCTTGCCGTTGCCAACAAAGCACTCCGCTTTACTCCAACCAAGGAAACTGTGGGAAAGAATATCAAGATTGTTGACTGCAAAGGAAAAAACAAAGTTTGGACTCTTGCTAACAATACCCTTACAGCTCATTCTGTAACCATCGGTCAGAGCGACGGTATACATACTGAAATTATCAAGGGTTTGAAGAAGGGACAGAAGATTGTAACTGAAATCATAGTTAATACCCCTGAAGAGAATGAGGAGCCTCAACAAAGTCAAGGTTTGATTAGCGGTCCTGGACCTAGAGGAAAGAAAAAATAAAAAATAAGAGTATGGCAAACGACAATATTCAAGCAAACAGCGAAAAGAAAGTTGTGATAGAACTCGACAATGTTCGTCGCGACTTTCTTGTGGGTGAGGAAACTGTCCACGCCCTAAAAGGTGTAAGCTTTAAAATATACGAAGGTGAGTTTGTTACCATCATGGGTAAATCAGGATCAGGTAAATCTACCCTGCTGAACCAGCTAGGTTGTCTCGATACCCCATCCAGTGGCGAATACTATCTGGATGGAGTAAGCGTACGAAAGATGTCACGTAATGATCGCGCCATTCTTAGAAACCGAAAGATTGGATTCATCTTCCAGAACTACAATCTTCTACCGAAGACTACAAGTGTAGAAAATGTAGAACTTCCACTGATGTACAACCCGAACGTAAGCGCAGAAGAACGAAAGCAACGTGCTATCGAATCGCTGAAAGCTGTTGGTTTAGGAGAACGTCTCTATCATAAGAGTAATCAGATGTCTGGAGGACAGATGCAGCGAGTAGCCATAGCTCGTGCGTTGGTCAACAACCCCGCTGTGATACTTGCTGATGAAGCAACGGGTAATCTCGACACCAGAACCAGTTTCGAGATTCTGATACTCTTCCAGAAACTTTATGCTGAAGGAAGAACCATCATCTTCGTTACCCACAACCCAGACATTGCAAATTATTCGAGTCGTAATATCGAACTGCGTGATGGTCACATCATCAGCGACACCTATAACGAACATATTCTCTCGGCAGCCGAAGGTCTGGCAGCCTTGCCGGCCAACACGGACGAATAAGTTTTCAATGTTAAGTGTTGAATGTTAAATTATTTAGCATCCAATAGCAAACGAAGTTTTCACTTAACACTTAACATTTAACATTTAACATTACAACAAGTAAAATGAATTATCAGAATCTTTTCAAAATAGCCATCCGCGCCATTGCTGCCAACAAAATGCGCTCTTTCCTTACCGCACTTGGCATCATCATCGGTATTGCTGCGGTTATTACCATGCTTGCCATCGGACAAGGAAGTAAAGCCAGCATCAAGGCAAACATCGCAGAGATGGGATCAAACATGATTATGATTTCACCAGGTGCAGACATGCGTGGCGGTGTGAGACAGGATGCTTCGTCAATGGAGACGCTGAAGCAAGCCGACTATCAGAGCATCAAAGACGAATGTAATTATATCTCAGCTATTTCTCCTACTGTAAACAGTTCCGGACAGTGGATCTACGGAAACAACAACACCCAAAGTTCCATTTATGGTGTAAACCAAGACTATCTTTCCATCCGACAACTGAAAGTGGCAGATGGAGAAATGTTTACTGATACAGACATTAAGGCTGCATCTAAAGTTTGTATTTTAGGACAGACTGTAGTTGACTATCTTTTCCCTGATGGCAGTGATCCTATCGGTAAGGTTGTGCGATTTAACAGCATTCCATTCAGAGTAATCGGTGTCTTGAAGAAGAAAGGTTACAATAGTATGGGTATGGACCAGGATGATTTGGTACTTGCCCCCTACACAACAGTAATGAAGCGAATTATGGCACAAACCTATTTAGGAGGCATCGTCTGCTCAGCCATCACTGAAGAGGCTTCTCAACCTGCCCAAGATCAGATTACAGAAATATTGAGGCGCAACCACAAATTGAAAGACGCGACAGATACTACTGAAGCTGATGAAGATGACTTCAATATCCGCTCTCAAGAGGAAATTTCAAGCATGATGAATTCTACCATGTCTACGATCACCATCCTATTAGGTTCCGTTGCAGGCATTTCACTGCTCGTTGGCGGTATAGGCATTATGAATATCATGTATGTATCTGTAACAGAACGCACCCGTGAAATAGGTCTTCGAATGAGTGTGGGCGCACGAGGTATTGATATTTTGAACCAATTTCTGATTGAAGCTATCTTACTTTCTGTAACTGGCGGTATTATAGGAGTAATATTGGGAGTTAGTTTATCGCTCAGTCTGAACTCATTCTTCCATATAGCCACCCAAATAGAGCCTTGGAGCATTATTATGAGTTTTGCTGTCTGCACATTTACTGGCGTTTTCTTTGGATGGTATCCTGCAAAGAAGGCAGCAAGGCTCGACCCTATCGAGGCTATCAGATACGAATAAAAAAATTTGGGAGAACATTAAATATTCTCTGAGGTTTTTCAAAAAAAACAAAAAGTTTTTTGGTGAATACAAAATAAAGTTGTACTTTTGCGTCTGCGGAAGTGCAACTTTTTTTATTTGAAGTTAAACGAATCGCATGAATTGAATAGTAAACAGGTTTAAATATAGAAGATTATGAAATTTATAGGAATTATTCCAGCAAGATACGCATCAACACGTTTCCCGGGAAAGCCACTTGCCATGTTAGATGGCAAACCAGTGATACAGCATGTTTATGAGAAAGTAGCAGCTTGTCTAGAAGCAGCCTATGTTGCAACAGACGATGAGCGAATTTTCAATGCTGTAGAAGCATTTGGCGGTAAAGCTGTTATGACGCGCAAGGATCATAAGAGCGGTACTGACCGCATAGAAGAAGCTATCGAAAAAATTGGTGGAGACTGGGATGTCATTGTCAATGTTCAAGGAGATGAACCTTTTGTTGACAAGAGTCAACTGGAAACCATCTGCCAGTGTTTTGATGACCCAACAACCCAAATTGCCACTTTAGGAAAAGCTTTTACCAGTATGGAAGCTGTAAAAAATCCTAATAGTCCAAAGATTGTTGTAGACAATCAAGGCTTTGCTATGTATTTCTCTCGCAGCATCATTCCATACGTAAGAGGAAAGGAAGAGGAAGAATGGCTCAAGAGTTTTCCTTATCTGAAACATTTGGGCATCTATGCTTACCGCAAAGAAGTTTTAAAAGAGGTAACCAAACTGCCACAAAGCTCACTAGAAATAGCTGAGAGCCTAGAACAGCTTCGATGGCTGCAGAATGGCTACAAGATAAAAGTTGGTACTACAGATGTTGAAACTGTAGGCATCGACACGCCAGAAGATTTGCAGCGGGCAGAAGACTTTTTGAAAAACAGAAAGTAATAAGAAACATCATATACTTTTAAAGTATCGCAGAATGAACAAAATTGAAAATATCGTCAAAAAATATATTATTCACCATGGTATGTTCAAGTGGCAAACACCATATATCGTTGCCTTGTCCGGAGGAGCCGATAGCGTTGCCCTATTGCTTATCTTGAAAAATATAGGACTGAATATTTCTGCTGCGCACTGTAACTTTCACCTTCGCGGCGAAGAGAGTGACAGAGACGAGCAATTTTGTGTAAATCTGTGCCAACAACAGGGAATCAGTTTGTCTCGAATCCATTTTGATACTTATGCTTATGCCCATTTGCACAAGGTAAGTATCGAAATGGCTGCACGCAACTTACGCTACAGCTATTTTGCCCAATTAGTAAAAGACTTGCATGCAGGAGGCATTTGTGTGGCCCATCATCGCGATGACAATGTAGAAACTTTACTTCTGAATCTGTTAAGAGGATCTGGAGTAGACGGATTAGCAGGCATCGCCCCCAAAAACGGAAATATTCTGCGCCCTCTTCTCTGCATCAGCCGACAGGATATATTGCAATACCTAAAAGAAAAAAAGCAAGATTTTGTCACAGATTCAACAAATTTGGAAGACGATGCTTTAAGAAATAAAATTCGCCATCATGTAGTACCTCTTTTAGAAAGTATCAACCCGGCAGCAAGTGAAAATATCGCTCTCTCTGCCAAATACATACGCCAAGCGAAAAGTATACTTGAGAGCATGGATAGCATCAGTACAACCGACTCTAATAGGAAAGTTATATATATCCCTAAAGTATCTGTCATGAATGCTCCAAGTCCGGAATTCATACTCCATAAAGAATTAGGCAGATATGGTTTTCATGGCAATGTCATTGATGACATCTGTGAAAGCCTCTTCAGTCAGGATTGTGGTGTCGGTAAAATCTGGAAAAACGAAGACTATATGATAGTCATCGACAGAGAACAGCTGTTGATCTCTAACATAAAAGACTTGAATAACATTCAGGAGCAAAGAGCATTCCGACTGCCAGAAGAAGGCATTTACAACATGGACGAAGGAACCCAAATCAAGATAAGAATCTTCTCGCATATGGGTGACTTCATGCCAAGCAAAGAATCGCAATGCATCACTTTGGATGCTGAAAAAGTCAGTTTTCCTCTCACCTACCGACTGGTAAAAGAAGGCGATAGATTTCAACCTTTCGGCATGAAGGGTAGCAAACTGTTGAGTGACTATATGACCGATAGGAAATTTGACTATATACAAAAGAAGACACAGCATGTATTAACTGATAGTAAAGGTGAAATCATCTGGCTTATCGGCGAACGTACGTCTGAAAAAACAAAGATTACCGAAACCACCAAGAAAATATTGGAGGTCATCATCAAATGAAAAAGAAAATATTATATATCACAAGTTTAGTTCTCATTCTGCTGGCTACCGCCAGCACATGGAGCTATTATTGTCTGAACCCATCAAGTGATAGAGTGAACAAGGCAAAAGCAAACATAAAAGTATACAGTCACTACGAATTAATTCAAAATGGAAAAACAATACTCCGGTTCGACGAAGACACTACGACACTGGCTGCCAACTTTATGAACCGTTGGGCGTTGATTCCTTCATGTGAAGGAAGACTTGCCGCCTGCTACAACAACAGCATCAGCCGGAATCACTATCTTGGCAAAGATGCGGATAGCATCTTTAAAGAGAAAGTTGATTCTTTAGACAGTTTGTATAGAGACTCCAAATGGAAAGTTGGAGAACTGAACTATTATATTCACTCTCATTCTGTCATGGATGCAGGCTACAACTCTATTTGCGCTTATACCCAACACGAACTGGAACTACGCGATTCTGCCAAGAAACTGATTGATTCCCTGAAACATGTACAGAAAAAGGGACATTTCAAGTTGAAACGCTCCATTTCATATCAAGCCTATTATAGAGACGAGAACGGAAAATGGAAGAGTCAGGCATGCAAACTCATCAAAGCAATGAATGGAGAAACTGCACAAGGAAGCCACACATTCCAACTTTTCTCAGAAACAACTCCTGAAGGGGTTAAAGCTATTTCACCTCAACTTGCAGCATCTTTAGCAACAGCTCATGGAGTCACACTTCGACGCTCTATTGATTACACCCTCTTACCTGATTCTCTAGGATATTATCGGGGTACAACCGACAGTATCTATCAACCAAACGGTCATGGATGCTGGCAAGGATACGATGGAACCTATTATGAAGGTTACTGGAAAAACGGGAAACGTGAAGGATTCGGATTCAGCATTGCTCCCAAGAAGCCTTTACGAATAGGCGAATGGAAAAATGACCGCTATAAAGGCGAAAGACTCGTATATACATCGGAACGTATTTATGGCATTGATCTGAGCAAATACCAGCATGGAAAAGGCAGAAAAAAATATGCTATCAACTGGAACCGTTTACGCATTACACATCTTGGACGTCTCAGCAAAAAGACAGTGTCAGGAACAGTAAACTTCCCGATTCGCTTCATCTATATCAAGAGTACAGAAGGTAAATCGCTGGTAAATCCATATTATAGAAAAGATTATCGTGATGCAAAAGCACATGGTTACAAGGTTGGAACCTATCACTTCTTTACCACCATAACACCTGCTGCCGAACAGGCACGACACTTTCTGAAACACAGTATCATTAGGAAAGGCGATTTTCCTCCAGTTATTGATGTTGAACCGCTTCCTAGTCAAATCAAGAAAATGGGAGGGTCTGGAGTCTTGTTTGCACGCATTAGAACTTGGCTTAGAATTGTAGAAAGAGCAACTGGTGTTAAGCCTATTCTTTACATCAGCCAAACTTTCGTAAATCGCTATCTGCCAAAGGCTCCCGATCTGAAACATAACTACCAGGTTTGGATTGCACGATATGGAGAGTATAAACCAGACATCCGATTGGTATATTGGCAACTCTGCCCCGACGGAAGAGTAGCAGGAATACATGGAGAGGTAGACATCAACGTGTTTAACGGATACGATGACGCTTTTCAAAGTTTTGTTAAGAACAAGACCGTAAAATAACCTTTAAATGAGTAAGTTAGGTTAATTACGTTAAAGTAAGTTATAAATCTAGTCATGTATCAATATTTTTATTATCTTTGCGCCAATTGTGCAATGTGTAACTAAGAGGAAAGATAATGAGACAGCTTAAGATACAAAAGAGTATAACCAATCGTAATAGTGAAGCCCTCGACAAATATCTTGTAGAGATAGGTAGAGCCCCTATGGTTTCTATTGATGAAGAAATAGAATTGGCTCAAGCTATCCGCAAGGGAGGTAGAGCTGGCGAAAGAGCAAAAAATAAGTTGATTGAAGCCAACTTACGTTTTGTGGTGTCGGTAGCAAAACAATATCAGCACCAGGGACTCACCTTGACAGACTTGATTGACGAAGGAAACATCGGACTCATCAAGGCTGCAGAACGCTTCGACGAAACACGAGGGTTCAAATTTATCTCATACGCTGTATGGTGGATTCGTCAGAGTATTTTACAGGCAATAGCAGAGCAAAGCCGAATTGTTCGACTTCCTCTCAACCAGGTAGGATCACTCAATAAGGTAAACCAGGAAATTAATAAGTTTGAGCAGGAAAACCAACGCCGTCCAAGCGTTGAAGAACTTGCTGCCAGAACGGGTGTTGACGAGGACAAGATTTCTCAGAGCATGGCTGCCAGTGGTCATCATGTAAGCATCGATGCTCCATTCAGTGATGACGATGACAACTCTATGGCAGATGTAATGGCAAGCGGAGACGATGCCAGAACAGACAAGCAGGTTGACCATGAAAGTATGGCACAAGACCTAAGACAGGTTTTAAAAGTTTGCCTCAAGGATCGCGAACTGAAAATTATCTGCGCATGCTACGGAATTGGGGAAACAGAAAAGGGACTCGAAGAAATTGGTGATAAAATGGGACTGACCCGTGAGCGAGTTCGCCAAATAAGAGAAAAAAGCATCACCAAACTGAGAGAATCCGGGAAGATAGGAATCCTTATGAAATATCTTGGTTAGGAAAGCTGCTGCCCAAAATATTTGGCATAGTTTTTCTGCCAAGTAACATCTTAACTCATAATAGATGAAGAAATATCAAACACACATCATTTTGACGATTATCTTCTGCATGATGGCTTTTGCAGCACATGCAAGAAGAATGTCACCGAGAGACGCCTTTAGTGACTCGGTGATGTGTTTGGTATTTAAATATTCACAATCTGTTGACACAACAGGTAGAGCTGAGCACAAGAGTTATGCCTACACTAAATTTCAAATCAAAACAAACAAACGTAATGCAACGCTCATGCTAGTTCCGACAATGTATGCGGTGGCTCATGGCGGTGGCAGAAGATTCATCAGCGAGTTTTATAACCAAATGACGCTAGACGCAAATGGCAGACCAGTTGCCAAGCGTTTGCTGAACATAAGCACCATTCCGCATAGAAGCAACACATTGTCATCTGTTTTGAAATACATGACTCCAACGATATATGGAGAAACACTTTTCGAAACGAATATTCTTTCTCCTTTCCACTATAAGAATCGCAGATATTATAAATATGCCGTCACCCAATTACCATTCGGCAAAGCACAAGTCTACGTATATCCACGTCTCAAAAACACCCAAGTTATTGAAGCACGTGCCATTGTTGATTCAAAAACCGGCAAGATAAGCATGGTAGACTTTGAGGGCGAATATGATATGACCCGTTTCTATATCTCTATTATTATGGGTAAAGACGGATTTGGTTCACTTTCTCCTGCAAGGTGCAGCATGAGAGCCAACTTCAGTTTTATGGGTAACAAGATAACGGGCATGTATACAACTGTATACGGACTGCCGAAAATATTAAGTGATTCACTCAATAATGTTGCCGACACAGCATTAATGGCAAAAGTGCGCCCAATTGAGTTAAACCAAGATGAGGCTGACATATACAAAAAATTCTACGAAAAAAGAAAACAAATAACAGATTCATTGAACAACAACACACCAGAGAAAAACTTTGCAAAAGACATACTTTGGGATGTTATAGGTGACAATGTATTAAACAGGATTTCTCAAGGCTTCGGAAAGCAAAACCAAGGCTACTTCCGTATCAGTCCTATTCTCAACCCACTCTATATGGGATATTCCGAACGAAAAGGAATTGTATACAAGTTTGACCTAAAGGGAGGCTACAGGTTTACAGAAAATCTGGAATTGGGGCTTCGCTTTAAAGGAGGTTACAGTATGAAACAACACAGATTTTATTTCAATATACCATTGACATTCAACTATAACCCGAAGCACAATGGATATCTGAAGTTAGAAATCGGTAACGGCAATAGAATATCGAATAATCGTGTTGCACGAAAGATGTTAGGCATCAGCAAACCTGAAGATAACGATTTTCTATATCCACTATTCTCAGAATATCCAGGATTGTCATTACCGGAAATTTCAACAGATATTGATGCTAATAACAGGAAACTGACAGAGTTTAAAGATGATTACCTTCGTCTTACTAACCACTGGAGTTTCAACGACTATGTCGGTTTTGAAGTAGGTTTAGTTTCACATCAACGAAAAGCTGTAGTAGAAAGTTTCTATAAACTGTTTAATTATCCAAGCAAATATGTGTCAGTAGCACCAGCTGTAGCTTTAGAACTCTTACCATGGGGTAAGAAAGGCTCCATCTTTAAAATAGACTATGAAAAGGGATGGAAAAACCTACTAGGTTCAAACATAGACTACGAACGGGTTGAAGCAGATGCACAAACTATTTTTCAAGCATCACGCCGTCAATCATATTCTATAAGGTTAGGAGCTGGCTTTTATACCCGCAAAGGTGATCATTGGGACTTCGTTGACTATACCAATTTCCATGACGACAATATTCCTGGAGGCTGGAATGATAGCTGGAGTGGAGAATTCGAATTACTGCCATCTCAATGGTATAATGCCAGTGATTATTACGTTCGCGGAAATTTCACTTATGAAGCTCCCATGATTGCAACTGCATGGCTCCCCCTGATTGGGAAATATATAGAAGCAGAGCGTCTGTATGTAAGCAGTCTTGTTGTAAACCATTTACACCCATATACAGAATGGGGATATGGAGTAACAACAAGAGCTATTACATTAGGATTCTTTGCAGCCTTCAAAAACACGAAGTTTAATGGCATAGGCTGTCGCTTCGGTTTTGAACTATTTAGAGATTGGTAATATTCATAAAAGCATGGATAAAACATGATTTCTAGGGCACAATATCAATAACATCATAAAAAAATCAAAATATGAGTTCACAACTAACTGTTTATAAAGCAAGTGCAGGATCAGGTAAAACATTTACTTTGGCTCGCGAGTATATGACACTCGTGATAGCTAATCCTGCTTCCTACAGAACCATTCTTGCAGTAACCTTCACCAACAAAGCTACTGAAGAAATGAAAATGCGTATCTTAGGAAAATTATACGAAATTGCACACGGACTACCAGAAGCAAACGATTATGTAAATCAAATACAGCAGGCTTTACCGTATCTTTCATCCAAACAAATTCAGAAAAATGCAGAATCAGCACTGCATTTGCTCATACATAATTATAACTATTTCCGGGTTATGACCATCGATACGTTCTTTCAGAGTGTATTGAGAAATCTAGCACGTGAACTTGATCTGACTGCCAATTTACGGATAGAACTCAATGACTATCAAATAGAACAGCATGCCGTTGATGAACTTATAGAAAGTCTTGAAGATACCGATCGTCTACTTTTCTGGATTATGGATTATATCAAAGAAAATATTGATGATGAAAAGAGTTGGAATGTCATAGGACAGATCAAGAAATTCGGTGAGAACATATTCAAGGATTATTACAAAGCTCATTCCAACAAGCTGACAGAATTGATGGAACAAGAAGATTTCTTCAAGGATTTTACCGACCGAATGAAGAAAATGCGCAATAAGGCAAAAGAGCAGCTTAAAGAAATTGCTGCTACTTTTTTCGATTCCCTTGAAGAAGAAGGCTTTACGTCAGACGACTTAGCTGGAAAAACGAGAGGTATTTGGAGCTATTTCAACAAGCTGAAAAATGGCAAATACAGTGATGATGATCTACATAATGATACTTTCTGTAAATGTCGGGAAAGTCCGGAAGCATGGGTCAAAAAATCTGATGTAAAAAATTGTACTGATATCTTCAATTATGTAGAATCGGTGCTCTACCCTATTCTGCTGTTTGCAGAAGATAATCGTCCAAGACTCACCCGAATCTTCAAAAGTACCGATCTGACCATAAAGCATCTTAATCAGCTCCGCCTTTTGGGAAGCATAGATAAAAAAGTCAGGGAGATGAACAGAGAGGCAAACCGATTCCTTTTGAGCGATACTCAGACCTTGCTCAACTCACTGATAAAGGATAGCGATTCGCCATTCATCTTTGAAAAGATTGGCACTCAACTCGACCATATAATGATTGACGAGTTTCAAGATACTAGCACCATCCAATGGAAGAACTTTAAAGTGCTGCTCGAAGAAACCATGAGTAGAGAAGATGCTGGCAACCTCATTGTTGGTGACGTAAAACAAAGTATTTACAGATGGCGATCCGGCGATTGGAGACTGCTCAATAATATTGATAAAGAATTTAATAAAAGCGCGAAAAAAGTAAGCATAGAAACTTTGGGTACCAACTACCGCTCTGATAGAAACATCATTGAGTTTAACAATGCTTTTTTCACAGAAGCAGTAAAATTGGAGATTGAAGACCTGAAAGATAAATGTCCTGAGGAATGTAAACAGCTGGAAAGCGCATATAGCGATGTCTGCCAGCGAGTACCAGACCACCATTCTAATCCTAATGGTTCTATCAGTATTCAGCTCCTGGGCGGTGAAAATATTGAAGACAGAATGATGCAAACAACATTGGACACTGTAGACAAGTTGGTTGAAAGAGGTGTTCCTTGCAACAAAATAGCAATCCTGGTAAGAAGCAACCGTAACATACAGGACATTGCTGAGTATTTTATGAACCATTCCGACTATCCGTTGGTTTCAGATGAGGCATTCAGGCTGGATGCCTCCCAAGCAGTATGCACATTGGTTAACGCTCTCTACATACTGGTACACCCAAATGATAATATTGCATTAGCAACTCTCAACAAGTTTTGTGACACGTATTCTGTAGCTGGAAATATGCCGGAACAACTTTTGACCAATCGTTCTGAGTATCTGGAAATGCCACTGTTCGATCTCACAGAACGCCTTTTTGCAGAACTTAAACTTGGCGAAATAAAAGACATGATCAAGCAAACTGCCTACATCTGTACTTTTTATGATTGCTTAAGTAAATATCTCACAGATAACAGTAGTGATATCACTGGATTTCTGAAAGAGTGGGATAACCGTATTCACGAAAAAAGCATTCATAGCGATGGCGATGGAGGTATCAGATTCCTTACTATACATAAGAGTAAGGGACTGGAATACGATCATGTTATCATGCCTTACTGTGACTGGCAACTAGAAAAAGCCAACACTATCTGGTGCACACCGCAAGAAGCTCCATACAACGAGCTTCCACTGGTACCTATAGATTTCAGTGCTAAACTGATGAAGCAAAGTATATATGAAGCAGATTATAATCATGAACATCTGCAAAACATAGTCGACAATTTGAATCTGCTTTATGTAGCCTTCACACGTGCCAGTCACAACCTGATTGTAATTGGCAAACGAGCTAATAGTGCATATCGTTCTGCCATTATTGAATCTGTACTCGACAAGGTAGCCAGCCGACTTGAAGCTAATGATGTAAAGATGGAGTTAACAGGAATAGGTTCTGATGCCAAAACAGATGACATATCTTTCTGCTATAATGAAATATATGTACCTGATTCTTCCAAGAAATCAAACGAGAAGAAGGATACAAACGTGCTCTCAGCCTATTCTCAACCTTTAGAAATTAAAATAAATGTTACGCCTGAAATGCCAGAATTCAGACAAAGTAACCAGAGCCGTGACTTTATAAAGTGTGATGAAACAGAAGAACAACAGAAGTTTTATATCAAAATGGGTACCATTTTGCACAACCTCTTTTCTACAATCCGCACGGTTGATGATATTGATGGAGCCCTGAAACAGTTGGAGTTAGACGGACTTTTATACGATCAAGACCTCACACCTGAGAAAATAAAGGAGATGATCAGGAAAAGACTTGAATCACCCAAGGTCGCAAAATGGTTTGATAAGGAACTGACCATACTAAATGAATGTTCTATCCTGACAGTTGAAAATGGAAAAGTGGCTGAATACCGTCCAGACCGCGTGATGCAAAACTCAAAAAAAGAAACCATCGTGGTAGACTTCAAATTCGGTAAACAGAAAGTAGAACACCATGAACAGGTTAGAAAATACATCGGCTTGTTAAAAAGTATGGGACATCACCGAGTAAAAGGTTATCTATGGTATGTATACCCTAACAGAATAGTTGAAGTAATAAAATAATATGGTTCTATTGCCCCTTTCCAAAAAGTAGGGCAACATAAAGAACAGTTGCAAACATTGAAAAGTCCATTAAGATATGAAAGAGTTTTTAAAATATGTAGCAAGAGATATTCTCGAGAAATATGGAAACAATCTCAGCGACATTGCCGTCGTGTTTCCAAACAAACGCGCCGCTCTTTTCCTCAACGAGAGTTTGGCCCGTTTGACTGATCACCCTATCTGGTCGCCATCTTACATTACAATCAGCGACCTTTTTCGCAAACATAGCACATTGAAAGTTGGAGACCCAATCAAACTTGTTTGCGATTTACATAAAACATTCGTAGCCTGCACTGGTATTGATGAGACCCTAGACCATTTTTACGGATGGGGACAACTTCTTATCACAGATTTTGACGATATTGATAAAAACATGGCAGAAGCAGAAAAACTCTTTGCCAATCTTAGCAATATACATGAACTTGATGACATCTCATATCTTACAGAAGAACAGAAAACGCTGATTAAAAAATTTTTCAGCAATTTCAACGATGATCACAACTCAGAACTCAAAAAGAGATTTCTACAATTATGGAGCCATTTTCTTGATATCTATAAGCAGTTCAACATGCGCCTTGAAGAACAGGGATTGGCTTATGAGGGGGCTCTGTACAGGAAAGTTGTAAATGATGAAAATATCAAATTCCAACACAAGAAATATCTCTTTGTCGGTTTTAATATGATGCAGGTAGTAGAACGGAAACTCTGCGACCGCTTGATGAAAGAGGGTAAAGCACATTTCTATTGGGACTACGATGACTATTATATGCAAAACAATCATGAGGCAGGTCACTATATTCGTGAATATCTCAAATATTATCCTAACGAATTGAATGAGATGCCTCCTCATGATCTTCGTGAAATTTATCATAACTTTGATAACAATAAAGACATTACATACATATCGGCATCTACAGAAAACATTCAGGCCCGCTATGTAAACCAATGGCTTAAAGAAAAGAAACGCTATAAATATGGAAAAAAAGTAGCTATAGTATTAGCCGATGAAGGATTGTTGCAAAGTGTTATACATAGTCTTCCTACAAACGAAGACATCAAGTCGTTGCCAGATTATTCTGAGAACGACAAGTTAGCATATAATATAACATTGGGCTATCCGCTTCAACAGACACCATTCTACAGCTTGCTGCAACAGCTCATTAAGTTGCAGGGCGTAGGTCACCCCAAGCATAGTAACAACTATCGCTTACATAATGTACTCATGGCACTTCGTCATCCATACACACGCTATATTTCTCAAAATTATAGCAAACTCTTGAGCGCTCTTGACGAGCAGAAGCAGTTCTATCCTACCCGCCAATTCCTAAGCATGGATGGTGATGAAGGCTTGTCACTGCTTTTCAAAGATTTGGGTGAGACTGCAACAGAAAATGAATACAACTTGAGACTCATCCAGTATCTGCTGGATATTTTGAAGACAATAGGTGTGAATAGTAAAGAACAGGACGATCCTTTATTCCAGGAATCGCTCTTCCGGACCTATACCTTATTGAACCGTCTGCAAGAACTCATCCAGACAGGAGACTTAGCAGTAGACTGCATCACTCTGGAACGACTCATCCAACAGCTCATCCAATCTACAAGTATTCCTTTCCATGGTGAACCTGCAGAAGGAATACAGGTAATGGGTGTATTGGAAACTCGAAATCTTGATTTCGAGCATATCTTAGTACTCTCATGCAACGAAGGGAAACTGCCAAAAGGTGTAAACGATGCTTCATTTATTCCCTATTCATTGAGAAAGGCATACGGCTTGACTACGGTAGATAACAAAGTAGCTATATACGCCTATTATTTTCACAGTCTGCTCCAACGCTCACACGACATCACTTTGTGTTACAATAACACAACAGAAGATGGCCAATCGGGTGAGATGAGCCGTTTTATGCTACAACTCCTGGTAGAAAGCCATCATGACATCGAGCGCTTTTCTTTGGTTGCAGGACAAAACACACTGCGTCCTACTTATGAACCAATAGAGAAAAAACTGCATACGCTCAGCCAGCTCAAGAATTTGAAAATGCTTACGCCAACATTTCTGAATACATATTTGAGATGTGAAAAGCAATTCTACTATAAATATGTAGAAGGATTGATTGAGCCAGATGAAATGGATGAGGACGAAGTAGACAACAAAGTATTTGGAAATATATTCCATCGGGCAGCAGAACTGTTCTATCTGGGATTAGCAAGCAGCGAAGCTCTGACAACCGACGGTAAAGGAGAACTCAAACTGACTCGTCCTATCGTTGTATCAAAAGAGCAATTAGAGCAAGCCTTAAAAGACGAATCTCTGATTTATCGCTTGGTAGATCAGGCGTTCAGAGAAGAACTCTTTAAAGTTAGCGCTGCAGGGTATCGTCCAAAATATAATGGTCTGCAACTGATTAATAAAGAAGTAATAGCAAGATATATCCGGCAACTTGTCACGATAGATATGCGCCAGGCTCCATTCACCATACTCGGATTAGAGCTGGTTGTAAAAACTGACGTAGAAGTAGAAACAAGTATCGGCAATTTATCTCTGTCAATAGGAGGTTTTATCGACCGACTGGACGCTGTTGCAGCTAACGGTAATGCAAATGGCAATAATCTTGCAGAACGAATCCGCGTAATAGACTATAAAACAGGACGTATTTCAACAACACGTCCAAGAGAACTGAGCGAAGTGTTTGATCCATCCATGCTCAACAAGCATACAGATTATTATTTACAATCTATGCTCTACTCGATTATTGTAAGCCACAACAGGAATCTGAATCCGGCTCAAGAACCCGTATCTCCCGGCTTGCTGTTTATACAAAATGCAGGAGCAGAAGATTATGATCCGACATTAAAAATGGGCAAGGAACTCATCAGTAGCATAGATGTATACGAAGAAGAGTTTATGAAACAACTGAAAGTTCTCATCGCCAACATCTTTGACAAGGACCAGCCATTCCGACCTACAGATGATAAGCATCGTTGCGAATACTGTCCATACGCAGCTTTATGCAAATCATAGAAACATATATAATATGTGGAAATCAAAATGATTGGTTAAAATGCGCAAAATACTTGCTCTTTTGAATTATTCTATGTATATTTGCAAAAAGAATTATTGAGTATGACAGAAAAAGAAATAAACAAGATAGTTAGTGAGAACTTAAACTATGTAAAATCAGTAGCCAACCAGTATAAAGGTAAAGGCGTTGAGTTTGATGACTTGGTTAGCGAAGGAACTCTGGCAATGCTTATGGCAGCCAGAAAGTTCCAAGCCGACCGGGGCACCGATTTTGTGGCTTATGCCGGTCCATTCGTTCACAAGGCTATATCACAGGCCATCGATAAACAATCAGGACTTTATCGTTTACCGAAAGACCAGAAGAAATTTGCCCCAAGAAACGCAGACAAGGCTGTATCTGTAGATGCGCCACTAAGCGCAAACAATCCGTATACCCTATTAGACATATTAAACGATCCGGATGTAAAGATTGCAGATGATACCCTGAATATAGAAATGATGAAGAAAAAGATGGCAGAAAGCATTGCAGATTTATTGCCACGAGAGAAAGAAATCATCACCAAATTCTATGGTATAGGTGTTCCTAAAGAAACGATGGCTGAAATTGCTGAAGATATGGGGCTCAAACGCGAGCGAGTTCGCCAGATACGAAATCTGACCATACGCAGATTGAACAGGAGTATCCGCCACCAGGCATTGAGAAACTACTTCAAGAGGTAACTCGCAATAGTTTGTAAAAACAAAAAGGAGGGTGAATCATTAACTTATGATACACCCTCCTTTTTGTTTCATGTTCTAGTTATTAACAATTAAACTTACTCCAATCCCTTAAAATGATTAGCACGATATTGACGAGGAGTAACGCCTATTCGCTTGAAGAAATTAGCATAGAAACTCTGACGAGTATTGAAACCAGCCATTTCGCTGATACCTTCTACACTCATTCTTGCATAACGCTTATCGGTAAGTAAAGACATAGCATCGTTTACTCGATAATCATTCACCAACTCGGCATAATTCTTATGAAATCGAGTTGCGCATACAGCAGAAATATAGCGAGAGTTAGTATTCAAATCCTCTGCAAGTTTCTTGGAACTGTAGTCAGGGTCCTTGTACTTTCTTTCAGTAACAAGAACACGGATTATCTCGTCGCGAAGGCGGTCCTTAGTTTCTTCACTCAGCATAGATTGATATCTTGCTATTTTTTCCTTTTTAGGTTGAATATTGTACTTAGCCATAGTTATGTTATAAAATTTATTACAACAAAGGTACTACTTTTATTTAGAACGACCAAATTTTTTCTCACTTTTTTGAAAAATAAACACAAAAAAGTCGTTTATATGAAATAAAATGGTTATTTTTGCATTAATTTTCAAGCTCAAAGCCGAGTATATCATAATTATTAGTCAAGAAGCATAGATATGAAGCAAATATTGTGGTTTATAAAAACGTATTTTACGTTTGTCATTTTGTTCAGTATTCAGAAACCATTTTTCATGATATTGGAAAAGGCTTCTGCTACACAACCTATCGATAATATCTGGAGCGAAATGCCTACAGTGATGTGGTATGGTTTATCACTCGACCTCTCTATGGCTGGTTACCTCACCGCACTACCGGGTTTGTTGCTCATCGCAATGATCTGGTTTCGTAAGGAGATTATACGTCCCATTCTGAATGCTTATTTTATACTGGCATCTTTCCTGGTTTCCATTACATTCGTACTGAATGCAGGATTATATCCATATTGGAACTTCCCGCTAGATAGCACTCCATTATATTATTTCTTTACTTCGCCAAAGGATGCACTTGCAAGTGTTGGAGGGCTTTACATCTTTTTTGCTCTCCTCATCACTGTGCTGCTTACCATAGCCGTCTGGTTCGCACTCCGCATGCCTCATACCCAGAAGCGCTATTCCAGCAGATACAGCAACTATGGCTTCGGAGATTTCGGCAGTGGTCGTAGAACACGCTACTCTGACATAGAGCATCATCGTATGCGCCATTCTCTTATTCTGTTGCTGCTTACTGCCCTTCTCTTCATCCCTATCAGAGGAGGATTTACTGTATCTACAACAAATACAGGAAAGGCATATTTCAGCCAAAATGCGTTTTTGAATCATGCTGCCGTCAATCCGATGTTCAGCCTGTTTGAATCACTGACCCATCAGGAAGATTTTGCATCGCAATACCGATACATGTCAGAAGAAGAAGCTAACAAGCTCTTTGCTCAAATGGTAAGTTCAAGCGACCAGAATACCTACCCACTCCTGAATGAAGAAGCTCGGAAAAACGGAAAGCCGGATATACTTATTATTATTATGGAAAGCTTTGCCAATGACATCATGCCTTCCGTCGGAACACATAAAGACGTAGCTGTCTGCTTGGACTCAATAGCCAAAAAGGGAATTTTCTTCCCAAGATTCTATTCCAACACTTTCCGCACGGATCGTGGTCTGGTTGCTGTTTTGAGCGGTTATCCTGCACAACCTACAACCAGCATCATGCGCTACCCGGCAAAATCTGCACAATTACCATCATTGGCACGTTCTTTGGCTAAAGCAAAGCATTACGGCAATGCATATTATTATGGTGGTGATGTTGATTTTGCCAACCAACGCTCTTGGCTGGTTTCCCAGGGCTATGAGAGAATCATTTCAGATAGTGATTTCCCGATAGAAGACAAATTGAGCAAATGGGGAGTACACGATCATATCGTAGCCAACCGGCTGCTTGCAGACCTCAGGAAAGAACAGAATGCCAAGCAGCCTATGCTGAGAGTTTTCCAGACATCAAGCAGTCATGAGCCATTCGATGTACCATATAGCAGACTGAAAGACAAGCGTTTAAATGCATTTGCTTACACTGATAGTGTCATAGGTCATCTTCTGCGTGAATACAGCAAATTGCCTAGATGGAAAAATACTTTGGTATTACTCGTTGCCGATCATGTTGGCGCATACAAAGAACATCTTGACAACTTTGACCGCAGCCGCTATCAGATTCCACTTATCATGACCGGTGGAGCAATAGCTCGCCCAATGAATGTTAAGCTCATAGGAAGTCAGCATGATATAGCAGCTACACTGCTCGGACAATTAGGCATTCCTCACAAAGACTTCTTGTTCAGCAAGAACATGTTGAGTGATGCTACTCCTAAATTTGCATTCTTTGATGTACCCGATGCTTTCGGCATGGTATCAGAGGAGAACTCTATCATCTACGACAACAAATCCCAAAAGGTTGTTTATGATAAAGGCAAAAAAGGTTATAACCTGAAGCGAGGCATGGCTTATCTTCAAAAGTTGTACGATGACTTGAGTGCAAAATAGCCCAAACGACAGGGCAACAGATTATCAGAAACAAGAAAGCGAACATTACAGAATTTCATAAAGAAAGACTATGATAGAATTACTTCATCAAATAGAACAGATTGATACGCAGATTTTTCTGTTTTTCAATGGTTTTCACAACGTGTATTGGGATTACTTCATGATGATTTTCTCAGACCGTTTTGTATGGGTTCCGTTCTATGCCAGTTTTATCTTTGTACTGCTAAAGAATTTTCCTGTCAAGGTTGTGATGAGCACCATAGTTGTCATCACTCTGATTATCTTGTTTTCAGACCAGACTGCATCAGGAATTCTGAAGCCATTAGTAGCAAGAATGCGTCCCAGTAATCCTGATAATCCTATCAGTCCGATGGTACATGTTGTTCAAGGATATCGGGGTGGCAGATATGGTTTTCCATCTTCTCATGCAGCCAATGCATGGAGCATGGCCTTCTTTGCACAATATCTGGTTCGCCGGAGCAAACTCACGATATTCTTATGCCTATGGGCATTGATAACCAGTTATTCCCGCATGTATCTCGGTGTACACTATTTTGGCGACATCCTGATTGGTACCCTCATTGGTTTTTTCTATGCCACCTTATATTATTATATATTTCAGTATTTTTTAAGAAAGCATACCGAACGTTTTAAGCCCAACCACGACATCAGATTTGCAAGCGTCCCTATCATTACGGGGCTCGTTTCGATTTGGGTAATCATTTGTACCAGTGGAATACTATCTTTCTATAGCATACCACTGAGATAAACAAATGTATAAAAAGAGTTAGCTTATAAAAATGGTTTAGATTAACATTATTATTAACATATAAAATTTAAAGATTATGAAGAAATTATCAATTCTTGCATTTGCTATGGGTCTGATAGCTTTCACAGCATGTTCTGAGAAAAAAACACCTGCACCTGCACCAGCTCAGGCAGAACAGACGGTTGTAACCGATTCTGCATTTCAGGCTGCCGCAGCCGGTGAATATAAGAGCGCAGATGGAGAGCGCAGTGTAACTTTGAACAGTGATTTCTCTGTTAAAGTAAAAGGCCTTGATAAGGAATTTTACAAGTGGGAATTGCCAGCTAAGCCAGAAGGTAAAGCAGCTGTGATTATCCTGAGCCGCAAGGGTCTTGATGCCGACGTTCAGGAACAGGCAACACTCGATACAGAAGAAGGTTCAATCATTATTAAGAACGAAACATTCCGCAAAAAGTAATAGAATATGAACCTGGTACAAAAGCAAAACGCCCTCGCTTCACAGCGAAGGCGTTCTTTTTGGTATTAGTTTCATTTAAGGTAAAAAGATTGTATTCAGGATAACGATGCAAAGATAGACATATTTTTCGAAACGAACGAATCTTTTTATATGTTTAAAAACATATTTTGTGAATTATTGCTTTCAAAAGCAAATTATCGCTCCCAAAACAAAATTATCTGCCAGATAATTTCGGTACTTACAATTAAATTTGTATCTTTGCACCATAAATTTAAAAATTATTCTTTTTATTGAATTATGGCAATTAATGAAGAAAACAATTTGGAAGAGAAGAAAAGTATCTCTTTCGTAGAACAGTTAGTTGAGGAAGACCTCAAAGAAGGCAAAAACGGAGGACGAATCCAGACTCGTTTTCCGCCAGAGCCTAATGGTTATCTGCATATCGGCCATGCCAAAGCTATCTGCATGGACTTTGGTGTTGCAGAGAAATATAATGGTGTTTGCAATCTTCGTTTTGATGACACTAATCCTAGCAAGGAAAACAATGAATATGTAGAAAATATTCTTCAAGACATCCAGTGGCTCGGATTCAAGTGGGGCAATATCTACTATGCTTCAGACTACTTTGAGAAGCTTTGGGATTTTGCTGTCTGGATGATCAAGAAGGGCAATGCATATATAGATGAACAAACTGCTGAAGAAATTGCACAGCAGAAGGGTACTCCTACCTCACCGGGTACTGCTAGTCCATATCGTGATCGCCCAATCGAAGAAAGCCTTGCTTTGTTTGAGAAGATGAATACTCCTGAGGCCGTAGAAGGCAGCATGGTTCTTCGCGCAAAACTCGATATGGCGAATCCAAATATGCATTTCCGCGATCCTATCATGTATCGTATCATCCATACTCCTCATCACCGTACAGGAACAAAATGGCATGCATATCCTATGTATGATTTCGCTCACGGACAGAGTGACTACTTTGAAGGGGTAACCCATTCTATCTGTACATTGGAATTTGTACCTCACCGTCCGCTTTACGATAAGTTCATCGACTTCTTGAAGGAGAAGGACGGAACTGCAGATGTATTAAACGACAATCGTCCACGTCAGATTGAATTCAACCGATTGAACCTCACTTATACAGTAATGAGCAAGCGTAAGCTTCACCAGCTGGTAGATGAGAAACTGGTTATCGGATGGGACGACCCACGTATGCCTACTCTTTGCGGAATGCGCCGTCGCGGTTACTCTCCTGAGAGCATTCGTATGTTTATCGACAATATCGGTTATACTAAGTTCGATGCTCTCAACGATATGGCCTTACTCGAAGCATCTGTTAGAGAAGATTTGAACAAGAAAGCATGCCGTGTGAGTGCAGTACTTGATCCTGTAAAACTCGTAATTACCAACTATCCGGAAGGTGAAACAGAGGAAATGGAAGCAATCAATAATCCAGAAAATGAAGCTGATGGCACACACACCATCACATTCTCTAAGAATCTCTGGATAGAGCGTGCTGACTTTATGGAAGATGCTCCTAAAAAATTCTTCCGAATGACTCCGGGTAAAGAAGTTCGTCTGAAGAATGCTTACATCGTTAAGTGCACAGGATGCACAAAGGACGAAAATGGCGTTATCACTGAGATTCAGGCAGAATACGATCCTATCAGTAAGAGCGGCATGGAAGGTGCCAACCGTAAGGTTAAGGGTACATTGCATTGGGTATCAGCAGATCACTGCGTAAAGGCAGAGGTGCGCGAATACGACCGTCTCTTTATGGTAGAAAATCCATCTGCTGATGAACGTGATTTCCACGAGTTGCTCAACCCAGATAGCTTCCACGACTATCCTAACTGCTATGTTGAGGAATATGCAGCCAGCAAGAAGCCAGGTGAATATCTCCAGTTCCAGCGTATCGGTTATTTCATGGCCGATCTTGATTCTACTGCAGAAAAACCAGTATTCAACAAAACCGTTGGCTTGAAAGATACATGGGCAAAACAGAATAAATAAATCACTTATATCTGTCTCAGTTTCAACAGCTGAGACAGATATTATTTAGATTCAAGATAACAAATGAATACAGCAGAGCTTTTTCTTTGGATACTCGACAATTTAAATTATTGGGTAGTAACCCTTTTCATGGCTATCGAGAGTTCATTCATCCCATTCCCATCAGAGGTGGTTGTTCCACCTGCAGCATGGAAGGCCATGGATCCTGATAGCGGAATGTCGTTTATCCTAGTCATCGTATTTGCCACCATTGGTGCCAATATCGGTGCACTTATCAACTATTATTTAGCTAAATGGGTAGGCCGCCCTATCATCTACCGTTTTGCCGACAGCCGCATCGGACATATGTGCCTGATAGACCGCCAAAAGGTAGAAGTTGCAGAAGAGTATTTCCGCAAGCATGGAGCCGCATCCACTATTTTTGGGCGCCTGGTACCAGCTGTTCGCCAGTTAATCAGCATTCCAGCCGGTTTGGCAGGTATGCATGTAGGCAAATTCTTGCTCTATACCACAATCGGTGCTGGCATCTGGAATACTGTTTTAGCAACCATCGGTTGGGGTATTTACCAATATACAGACTATAAAACAACTCAAGATGTATATCAGCAGGCATTAAAGTATAGTCATGAGCTCGGTTACATCATCTTGGCTCTTGCCGTTGTTATTGTAGCTTTCCTTGTATACAAGGGGCTCAAGAAGAAATAAGAAACTATCCCCCATTCTGCTTCCTCAAGCGGGATGGGGGATTTTTTCTTTTGTATAATTACTTATCTATCTTGTATAGCATTTCATCATGGCAAAACAAGGTTGGATTCAAGTAACCTATTCCTTGATAATCCAATCACCTATCGTCCGCTGTGTGCTGTCATAATTTACGCCAATCTTAAACAGACGCTTACCATCAGCAGAATATGGAATCAGATATCCCTTTTCGAATATCATCATTAGGTACACCTATAGTATATACTCCAATAATAGGGTTATATTTTTTAATTGAGAGAATTCCAAATTGATAAAGGAAAGGAATTATGTCTGACTCCCCAAAAGGAATTTCAGGCAAATCCCCAATATTATAATTCTTAGCAACATCAAAATTACAAAGGTACTCATTTACTGTTTTATGGATGTATAAATCGGAAAACCAGTAAGGAGCAATCTTTCGTGCATTCAGTGCCTTTACCAGACTGAACGGATTGAATACATCTTCAGATTTCT